>CADBNJ010000079.1 GCA_902795955.1 Oscillospiraceae bacterium | reverse complement strand
GACTTATCGACTCTTCTGTACGGAATGAGCATCGCCTGGAATGCATGATACACATCTGACTTGCCCGGCCAGACCGTCCCTTTGAGTTTGTTATTCTCATCCAGCTGGTGGAACCACGAACCGGTATCGTGATCGAGCACCGTCTCGTCAAGATACTTCATAAACATGCTGAAGTCATTACCGAATTTGGAGTCGCCCGTAAGCCTGAAGAGAACAGCAGACGTATTGATCGCTTCTGCCAATGTCCAGTGCATCCTGTCGCGGACAACAGGCACTCCGTTCCAGTCGGTCGTATAGACAATGCCCGGGGCACCGTCGGCGTTCCATGCATCAGCTACGGCCCTGTTGTAGAGCTTGACTGCGGCATCGATATATACATCCTTTCGGGCGTTATCGAAGGATACAGCCCACTGCGATATAAGGCGCGCCCATTCTATTCCGTGACCCGGTGTCGCGCCGTATGGCTTGAACGGATCGTCCGGCTTCTCCCTGTTCTTCTCAAGGTCAGGCTTCCAGTCACTTGTGAAGTGCTCCGGTATCCTGTAATCATTACCGGCCGCCCAGGCGATGACACGGTCGATGATCCTCCCTGCTCTTACGCGGTACTTCTCATCTCCCACGGCATCTGCCAGTGCCAGGAACGCTTCAACCGTATGCATATTTGCATTGATCCCGCGGTAATCGTCAAGCACCGTGAACTCAGTATTCCATGTATCACATGACAGACCTTCTTCCTCATTCCAGAATTTCTCATCGTAGATCCTGACCGCATCTGCAAGCAGCTCATCCGCACCTTCGATACCTGCCAGCTTCGCACTCGTGGCAGCCAGAATAACGAAAGCATGAGCGTAGCACTGCTTGTTCGGCAGCGGCTCATCATCCGGCGTCAATCCGGCGAACCAGCCTCCGCTTACTCTGTCCTTAAGCCCGCCGCCAAGGCCTCTTACCGCGGCCTCCGCAAGTTCTCTGCATCCGTCTATACCCATCATCGAACCGATGCTGTAGACATGTGCCATCCTGCACGTTATCCACGTCTCGCGCGGCCTGTCCGTCCAGGGCGTTCCGTCGTCACCCAGATAGTAGCTTGCCCCTCCCGGCGAGGGAAATCTTCTGCCGAAGTTCAGTAGTGCCACAGCGTTATCTGCAAGGAACTTTCTGTTCTCATCCGTATCAATAATGTATTTGTTCATGTCTTTACCTCACTTTATGGAATAAATGCTTCTTACTTTAAGATCTGACGGTTCACCCTCCAGGATCCTGACGCGCTTCTCCTCCGCATTAAGATCGAAAAAGTTATCGCTCAAGACAAGATCGTCACTGCCGTTCTCTATTCTAACACCTTTGGCATAAGATGCAGAACTTACAACTATCTCATCGCCTTCAACACGCAGCTGAAGCCCGGGATCTTCGAACCTGAAATGCTTTGGCGGGCAGAAAAGGACGGTTCCCTGCGAGATGACGGTTCCGTTCTCTTCATACCGGTAACTGACATACTCGGAATACATGTCCGCATCCGGAAACTCCGCAGGTGTCAGCCACCGGGCTTCGAGAGCACCGACACTTACATTCTCTTCACCGGAACGCACCACCTGTCCCGAGGCATTGCGGAGCTGCCAGCAGACCCTGCCCTGCCGCGGAACAGGAGAATCATTAACGACATTAAGCCGTATGGAACACTTTACCGGCGAAGGCTCTGCGTTAACATTGGAGGAATGTGTCAGAAGTCCCTCCTCCTCGCATGATATCATCACGGGGGCAAAGAAACGCTTAGCATAGTAATGCAGCGCCTTAAGGCGGCCGCAGTAATCTATTGACGACCAGGAGGCTACCGGCCAGCAGTCGTTCAGCTGCCAGTAGACCGCCCCCATGCAGCGCCCCCTGTTGCGCCTCAGATGTTCGACCCCGTACCGTATTGCCTCTGCCTGGAGGAGCTGCGACGCATATATGAGGGAATCGAAGTCATTGGGATAGAGGAACGTCTGTCCCAGATAGTTCATTATCTTTCCGTTGGCTGAAGCGTTGCGCTGATGTTTCTCCATGATATACGAGAAAACATTTCGATCTGCCGGCAGCGTAAAAGTCTCAACCGTCTTCAAAGACGGGAAGCTCTGGAACCCGAACTCGGACAGATATCTGAAATAGAACCTACGGTATTCGGTAAACGGCTTATTGCCGTGCCAGACATCCCAGTAGTGAACGTCTCCCCTGTCAGGTGAATTGGGAGTCACAAAACCG
>CADBNJ010000078.1 GCA_902795955.1 Oscillospiraceae bacterium | reverse complement strand
GGCGCCGTGCCTGTCTTACACTACACCGGTCAAGGTCGAGAACGGGAAGATCACGAACAACACTTTTGACGATGAGCCTGTTAATTTCAATCCGGTCGGTGACAAGTGCGTAATAGACATCGTCATCGAAGGTCCCGAGGAAATTATCTCAGAGGTGGGATTCTATACGGATCATCCGGGTTCAGAGCCGTTATTCAGCTTTGATGCTTCCAGCATCACAATGACGACCGAAGAGCTTGAAGTGAACGGCAAGCATCTCTATCTGCTTAGCAGCGTCAGGCTTAATGATGCTGTCAGTGTTAAGGACGGTGAATATCAGGTCAGATATAAGTACACACTGCACGGCATCGATTCTCCGTTCAGCTTCAACGGTCTCAGCCTTATAACGACCGTCATGATCATTGTATTTGTTATTTACCTGATAATCGCGCTCAACCGCACGGTGAACAGCAATAAGGAATACGATGAGAGGCAGATGAGGATGCGCGGGATCGCGGGACTCAACGCAATGGTCACCGCAGCAAGCATCCTTATGGGATTCGGAATGTTTGATATCATTACGGACAATTCTCCCTTCACCGTATATCAGGTTGCCATGATCACGGCAATGGTATCCGTCACCGTATTTGCCATAGTCGCTGATATCAATGACGCATACGTCGGTATCAACAAGAAGAGGACAGTATATGTAATCCTCACAGGGATAATTGCATTAACGAATCTGTTGAGCTGGCTTGTGAACGGTCTGCTGTCAAAGACAGAATCAATATTCTCCAACCTCGCCGTTGTCTCGCTTTGTATAGCAATCTGCAGCATTGCACTTTGCATAGAGATGATGATCAAGGGCATAGTTGACAGGAAGATTGCCCGGAAGGAGGCGGAAGATGAAGAATCTGAGGCTTAAATCAGCACGCGCCGCCCTCGACATGTCGCAGCAGGATCTGGCTGACAGAGTCGGTGTATCAAGGCAGACGATCAACGCCATCGAGAAGGGCGACTACAATCCGACGATCAATCTGTGCATAGCTATTTGCAAAGCTCTGGGCAAGACACTCGACGAATTGTTCTGGGATGAACAACAATAACGGGAATTCAATAACGGGAATAAAGGATAGGGATTGAGTTAAGGATAAGGGGCTGTCTCACATCAGATGAGCAGCCCCTGTACTTCTTAAGATTCGTTAACAAGCTTCCCGGTCATGTGCTCCGGCGTTATCGCCAGGCACTGCACCCGCGGGAAAGCGTTCCTGAGTTCCTTTGCCAGATACTCCTCATCGTCGGTGAACTTCCGCGTCAGCTCTGTGCATATCCTCCGTGCAAGCTCCTCATCCTCCACAAGACTTATCCTGCCAAAGACGATGACACTCCTTATGTTAAGTGCCCACTCACCTTCTCTCCTGTACCCTTCATCATAAGTACAGTAACTGACCTTGTCGCACCGTCTTATGGAGTCGATCTTGTGGCCTTCCTTCGCACCGTGAAAATATATCTTCCCGTCCTCTTCACAATACCAGTGATCTATCGGGATGCCGTACGGATACCCGTCGTCCCCCATAAGGGACAGCACTCCCCTCTTTGTATTCTTGAGGACCTCGACGCATTCCGCATCGGAGATCTGCTGCTTGATCCTTCTCATCGGCCTGAACATTACATTAACTCCACTATATTGTGATTCTTTACGGATTCGTGCATACTCCGGAGGAGTTGAATTTGTAATCCTTCCCGTCGATCCTTACGGTTCTGCCGGCGGCCATAGATCCTGTAATGTCGAACCAGTACCATTTCTTGCTTATCTTCTTCCAGCCCGTAACGGCTTCTCCGCCTGAGCTCAAATAATACCAGACACCATCTGCCTTCTGCCAGCCGGTAAGCATCTGTCCGCCCTTACCAAAGATGTATGTCTTGCCTCCGATACTGATCCTGCAATCATAAACCATCTCACATCTGTCAAACCAGAGACCTGAGGTTGACGTCTGAGTGGGTACAAAATAGTACCACGTTCCGCCAATCTTCTTCCAGCCCGTGACTGCCTCACCCTTCTGCAGGAAATAATACCAGTGAGTCTTATTATCACTGTAGCCGTTCGATACACCCTGAACCCAGCCTTCACAAGCATCACCGTTCTGACGGAAAGCGCGTCCCTTATACTCGAAAGTATCAGAATAATAGTAGGTAAACATATTACACTTGCCATACAATCTGCTGCAGTTATCCTTGCACAGCTTTATGATGTTTCCGAAGTTGTCTTTTACAAAGTAATACCATTTGCCGCTTATCTTATTCCACCCCTGATCTACCATAGACCCGTCCGAAGTAAAATAAGTATCTCCGCCCGGCATCCCTTCCCACTTGGAGGAGAGCATCTGACCGCTTGTATTGAATGCGTACTTCTTACCTTCTATTACCTCTACACTCACATATGTCTCGTAGTTAATGTGCTGGCGGAACATTATACCGTCAGATCCGAAGTAGTACCATTTCCCGCCGATCTTCTTCCAGCCCGTGACATAAGTCGTTGATGTTGTATAGTACCGCCAGTCGTACAGACCATCCCACGCTTTGCCTTCCTGCCGCCATCCTGTCTTGCCTGCTGCAAGGACCTGATAAGGAATGATACATACTAAAGCGCACAGAACCAGGACTGCCGCACAGGTTTTCCTGAATAAATCTCTCATGATAACCTCCGGAAACTTTTTTATCATTATAGCAAATAATCTTCACTGAACAACTCAGGAAATATTACTTC
>CADBNJ010000077.1 GCA_902795955.1 Oscillospiraceae bacterium | reverse complement strand
TCTTGGGATACATATCGAAGCAGGCTGTTATACCACCTGACAGATATTCAGCATAAGCGAGTTTTGTAAACCAGTATATATGCTCATACGTAAGCTTTGCCTCTCTCGGGAATATAGCTTTGAACAGCCAGTCATTGAGAGAATACTCGTCTGCCAGAGATCTTGAGAATGTCATTGCGGAATGGGTATGAGCATTCTTCAGTCCCGGCATAAGAACATTGCGCCGGCAGTCGATCTGACGGTCCCATTTGATATCACAGGGCTTGCCTTTACCGACATATGTTATCTTATCGTCTTCGGTCCACAATTCACCTTCAACGATATCACGGTCCGTCATGGTAATTATTCTGGCATTATAAAATCTGATCCTCATACAAAATCTCCTGTTCTGATCACAGCATCGGCGCGACGAGCCTTAGTATAGTACGTCCCAGACGTATAAATATATTAGGCCTTCTTGAGAACTTCTCTGTTACATCCGCACACCTTGATATAATTGTATCAAATTCCTTCTTAATGTCACTTATGCAATCAGTCTTGAACATAAGGACCGCATTCTCAAAATGATGATAAAAAGAACGGTAATCAAGATTGATCGTACCCACAACGGCTAACTTATCATCTGATATGCACATCTTTGCGTGGATAAAGCCCGGGGTGAATTCGTATATCATGCAACCGGCTTCAATGAGTGACGCATAATATGACTTTGTCAGCTTGTTGACCGATTTCTTGTCGGGGATCCCGGGGGTTATTATCCTTACGTCCACGCCGCGCTTGGATGCAAGGCTTATCGCCCTTCTAAGGCTCTCGGATATGACAAGGTACGGTGTTGTGAACCAGCAGTATTTCTTTGAATTGTACAGGATATTGATGTAAACATTCTCACCGGTCAGTTCCTCATCGAGCGGGCTGTCGGCATACGGTGCAACAAAGCCCTCTCCGGTGCACGGTTCTATCTGCTGATTGAACAGTTCCCTGTCCCTGTCATCCATCGTATCATCATACAGCTCCCACATGGTCAGGAACATAACCGTAAAGTTCTTTACGGCAGGACCTTCCAGCCGTATTCCGGTATCGTACCACTCCCCGAAAGGATGGGTAATATTAAAATACTCGTTGGCAATATTGAATCCGCCGGTATAACCGATCCTGCCGTCGATAACGCAGATCTTACGGTGATCCCTGTTGTTCATGAACACATCAAATAAAGGGCTCATGGGATTGAATATGCAGCACTTTATTCCTACGCTTTCGAGCATCTTCTTGAAGTCAGAATTTACAAACACGAATGAACCGATGTCATCATATATGACCCTTACGTCAACGCCAACACCGGCTTTGGCCGTGAGACATTCAAGGAGCGGCTCGAAAGCCTCCCTGTTCTCGATCGCATGATATTCAAGGAATATGAAGTCCTTGGCTTTCCACATATCTTCGATCATAGCTTTATAGCAGGCTGAAGCATTGCCATAGAACCTGGTCGAGGTATTGGAATAGAAAGGATAAAGCGCATAGTCCTTCAGATACTTGAACAAAGTAAATTCGTGCGGAGCCGAAGATTCGAACTTTCTGTAAGTATCCTGATCCTGGATCAGATTCTCGATCATGAAATTGTCCGAGTTCCTGATCTTCTTCTTGATCACATGCATGGCAGGAGAATAATGGAAAAGCAGGTAAAGTATTATTCCCACAAAAGGGAACGCCATGATAATGATTATCCACACGACCTTTATATCATCAGTTCTGTCTTTGGCGTTGATCCCGATAACAAAAAGAAATCCGAGGATATAGACCAAATACAGCATGAGCGGCATTTTTGAGAACAGATATATGAACCCCCACGCGAGCAGACCTATCTGAAACAGCAAAAGGAAGGCAATTATTATTATCCTTCCCACGCTGTTCTTGATCGCAAACTTACGTTCAACGGTCCGTCTGCTCTTGCCGCTATTACCGGAACTCATCTGATGTTCTCTATAAATGCCTTATATGCAAGATACAGATAATAAAGATCGATCTTAGAGATCAGTTCAACAGGTGCATGCATAGACCATACGGGCACGCCGCAGTCAACAACGTCCATTCCCGTCTTTGCCATGTATGCGGAGATCGTTCCGCCGCCTCCGGCATCGATCTTACC
>CADBNJ010000076.1 GCA_902795955.1 Oscillospiraceae bacterium | reverse complement strand
GGGATCTTGATCTCTCTTGCTGTCTTCATCATTACAGCCGTTCTGGTCGTAGTTCTGTATGTGAACATGACACTGAATACATACAATGAACGAATGGCAAAATGCGCCGGTGTGTGTCAGGATCTGTACGACAATACCGGAGTCTACTTCAATGAATTCTCAGGATACAGGGTTGCACGCAAGCGCTTCAGGGAGAACCTTCGCGAGATAGCATATTCATATGATCTTAAATACATGTACCTGTACCATCCCGGACGTAAAGAAGATACGAGGATGTACTATTTCTGCGTGGCATCTGACCCGGATGATGACAAGGTCGTAGCAGAAGAGAGAGACTATGGAACTACCATAAACAAACCTCTGCGCGACATCGAGGAGAAGGTGTACAACGGATCGATCCCTTACGGCAGAGCATATACAGCCAATAATTACGGCGCAGTTTACACATGGTATTTTCCGATAAAGGACGAGCATGGTTCTATAGCTGCTCTTCTTGCGCTGGATGTTGACATCACTTCCTACGTATCTTCAATTGCCTTGTACGGATCATTGATGCTGAGTCCCGTCATTCTGGTCATGATGGTTATCCTCTCCCTCCTTCTGTTCTATCTCAAGAGAAGGATCTTCAACCCGATAGGCAAGCTGTCAGACAAGATGGATAATTATGATCCGGACACACCGCCGGACCTGTCAGACATTGCCAGAGTCGGAGAGATCGGCTACATTACCGACTCCTTTGAATCCATGTCTGATTCCATAAGGCAATACGTAAAGGATATCCGCGTGCTGTCTGAAGAGAAGGCCAATTCATCTGCAGAGCTCAACATCGCCCGCAGGATACAGATGGGCATCGTTCCCGATCACTTTGAGATAAAAGACGCTCTTTATGAAGTCTCCGCATACGCCAATCCGGCCAAAGAAGTCGGGGGCGATTTCTACTCCTTCTTCAGGTCAGGAAGATACCTGTATTTTATGATCGGTGATGTGTCAGGCAAAGGGATCGCAGCATCAATGTTCATGTCCGTGGCACTCAGTATCGTAAGAGAGAAGCTGCGCGCCGGAATGACGCCTGCCGAAGCCCTGAATTCGTCCAACGACATCCTGTGTGAGGAGAATCCCGAGGGAATGTTCGTTACGCTTTTTGCAGGGATTTTCGACCCGTACATAGGAGAACTGAGATTCGCGAATGCAGGACACACCAAGCCTGTCCTCATCTCAGATGGAGTGAGATTTCTCGACCCCGATCCGGGCATCGCACTGGGACTGTTCGAAGATTCTGACATCAAGGATGACTTTATCTTCATCCGCAAGGGCGAGAGCATCATGCTCTATACGGACGGTGCGACTGACGCCGTGAATCCTTCCAGCGAATTCTTCGGTGAAGACCGTATACTTGAGACGGTATCTCCGGAATACGGTGCGGAGAATACAAAGGTACTCGTGGACAGCATAAAGGGATTTGCATGTAATACGCCTCAGTTCGACGATACCACCATCATCACCATTGCCCACACGGATGCACCGGATAAGTGTGTCACAAGAGAGCTGCCTCCGGTTCTGGAGAGCTTCGATCTGTTCAAGGACGATATTGTCGGGATGATCGGCATGAGCGCGGCGACCCGCAAGATCCTGCTCGCATGCGAGGAGGCATTCGCGAACATTGTCAGTTATTCCGGTGCGGACATAATAGGAGCAAGATGCACGATCGTGGATAATGATCTTGTAGTGAGGTTCGAGGATAACGGAATTCCTTTCGACCCGCTGAATGCCGTTCTGCCGGAGAAGGATTTCGATGATCTTGATACGGGAGGAATGGGAATAATCATCCTCCGGAAGACTGCAAAGGATATCCTGTATTTCAGGATCGGCGGCAAGAATCTGCTGCCGATTACGTTCGGGACCTGATCACGCCTGCGTTTGCTAAGCCGGTCGAAAGGGCACCACGGGTGTTCATGCGGAAGTGTTTTGCAGCCTGCGGCGTGGATCCTGTTTCCGCAAGATTTTAAGATTTTTCCGAAGAAATTTCGGAAAAATACGAGATTCTTGCGGAATCCGAAGGATTCAGGATTTTTTCCGAAAATTCTTCGGAAGGAATGCCTCTTTTCTTCGGAAACAGCCTGCATGCATACGACGCCAAGTCACTTTATCGTCCTCACCTGCCGGCATATGCTGATCACGTATCCCGGAGGCGGCTCGACAGTCTCGCGTATGAATCCCGGAGGCGTGCTGAGGGCTTCAACCGATTGCAGTTCATCAAGATCCGTAAGACCCGTACCGAGGCATTTGAGATATGATTCCTTCGCCGTCCATATCTGATAGAATCCCTCATCCCCGTTCTCTGCGATATAAGACAGTTCCTCACTGCTGCAGACAGCTTCGGCAACATCGTGATCGTAAGGCCTCACAAGCTCTATATCGATGCCCACAGGACACGTATCGACGCAGGCGCATGCAATATCTCCCGAGTGACTGATCGAGCAGAATAACCCCGGGTCCGCGGGCTCTGCAATAAGCGGCCTGCCGCGACCATCAGGTACTACAGATACTTCCTCAGCATTTATCCCCAGTATCGAAGACACAAGACGCCGGACCTCATAATCTCCCAGAATGCACAGCATCCGGTCTGACATGTTCCTGTATTTCAGCGCACGCTCATACTTGGACCTGCACAGATACTGAAGCTCGTGTTCATAGAACCCGCTGTCGTGATCCGTGATCCGGGCCTGCGAGTATCTCATCTCTCAAGTGAATCCTCATCGAAGAATCCGAGTGACTCAAGAGAACTTACGAATCTCTCGATGTAAGGACCGTCGGTGATGTTCCAGAAGAAGCCTTCCCTGGCGAGGATCTGATTGGTATAGACGCAGGCAGCCTCCGTAAGATATGAAGCTTTCTCAGCGCGCTTGTTCTGGTATGCCAGAAGGCTCTGGAGCACCTGCACCTTGTCGGGATCTTGCTCAGCCTTCTCGAGGGCTGCGGCGAACTGTTCGTCCTCCATCAATTCAATGTCCATGCCTATCTTCCTCATCTCAAGAATGATGTTGATAAGCGAAGTCGAATTGCAGTTGATCGCATTGAATACCGTGCAGTCAGAAGGCGTAGTCGCCAGCTTGAAGAACGCATCGACACTCGTATCGATAGGACCCATCCTCACAACGTTGTTCATGCTCGAATAAGGGAACGCACCGAGCATCCAGAAAGACCTCAGCCTTCCCATGAAGCTGTTGGACAGATAGTTGATCTGGAATTCACCGTCAGAATCTCTCGGAGCGAGTGTTCCGACACGGATGACCTTGGCATCCACGCGTCCCTCTGCGATAGCCTCGAGGACAACACGTTCAGCAAGCATCTTGGACGAGATGTACTGATTATCGAGAAGCTGTCCGAAGTAGAGTGTCTGCTCATCGAGAAGAACGAGATCATTCTTGTCCGGAACGATCTGGGCTCCTCCGACACTGGTGGTCGAGAAATGGATCAGCCTCGCACCGGTCCTCTCACAGAAGCGTATGCACCTCTCCACGCCGCCTACATTTATGTCCTCAATGTCAGTCCCCGCTGAGAAATGCTTAACATTGGCGGCACAGTTGAACACCGTGTCAATGGGATACTGCTCGAACGTCTCGAAAGGCTCGTACTTCGTAACATCGCCTTCTATTACAACAACTCTCTCGTCGATCAGCTCCTTCAGGCTGCTGTCGAAATAATAGAACATCACATTCTGCAGTCTGCTTGCCGCATCGGAGAATCCTCCCTTGCGGAGCATGCAGTATGCCTTGCCCTTCTCATTCTTAAGGAATGCCGCAAGCACGTGAGCACCCATGAATCCGGTCGCACCGGTAATGAGGATATTGCCTATTTCGCGGTGCTTGCCGCTCTTATAAGATGTAAGGTTATTGCGGCTCAGAACTTCATTTATGGCAGTGTAGTCATAATGGTCAAAATCAGTAGTCTTATCACTTCCGTCCTCCTTATTGACTGCCGCATCCTTGCTGAAGAGCTCTGCCAGCTGTCTGGGTGTAGTGAACTTGAATACATCACCGTAGTTCAGCGTGTATCCCTTCTCTGATGCCTTGACGGCAATCGAAGTTACCACAAGCGACGTTCCTCCGATCTCGAAGAAATCATCACATGCACCGACCTTATCGAGCTTCAATACCTCTGCAAAGAGATTACAGAAGAATTCCTCGACCTCTCCGACGGGAGGAACGTATTCGCCGATGACAACCTCCTCGGGTTCCGGAAGCGACTTGATATCCGTCTTGCCGTTAGGCGTAACTGGGAACTCCTTCATCTGCAGATAAGCAGTCGGCACCATATAAGGCGTAAGTGACTTCTTCAGTTCCTCACGGAGCTGCTGAATATCGATCTTATCCTCCGAATCTGACGTAAAGTAAGCACACAGGTTATCCTGATCGTGTATCTTGCGGATAACTACTACGGCCTTCTTGATCGAAGGCTGCTGCTCCATAAGCCCTTCTATCTCTCCGAGCTCGATACGCAGTCCTCTGAGCTTGACCTGGTTATCGAGACGTCCGAGGATCTCGACTGCTCCGTCTGACGTCCAGCGGGTGAGGTCACCTGTCTTGTACATCCTCTCGCCGTCCATCATGACGAATCTCTCCCGCGTCATGTCATCCAGATTCTTATAACCTCTGGCGACGCCGATACCGCCTACGTAGAGTTCGCCTGCAACTCCGTAAGGAGCAATGTCACCGAACTTGTCTACGATCAGTTCGCTGTAGTTGAGGAGCGGTCTTCCGACAGTGATCACGGACGCTTCCGTGATATCCGCACCGTTGCAGGATACCGTGATCTCAGTAGGTCCGTATGTATTGATTATCCTCGCTGACGGGGCTATGACACGCAGCCTCTCTGCCAGTGACATCGGATATCCCTCACCGCCTGACATGATCAGTTTGCAGCCCTTGAGAGCTTCACAGAACGGCTGGTATTCAATATACTGCAGAAGCCTCGAAGGCGTCGCATTCATGCAGTCGCAGCCGTATTTGGTAAGAAGGTCTGCAAGAGCCCTCGGATCGTTCATCTGATCCTCTCCCGCGAACACAAGCGTCTTGCCGTTGCAGAGCGCTGCCATATGTTCCTTGAATGACATGTCAAACGATACTGTCGTAACGGACAGATATGTATTAACGTGCTCACGGAGATAATGCATGTGTATATTAGCCGGGTGCGGCATGAGATAACTGCATATGCCTTTATGCCTGAGCATAACACCCTTGGGCTTGCCTGTCGACCCTGATGTATAGATCATGTAGGACAGTTCGTCATCGGATATCTGAAGACCCGGATTGCCGCAGGAGACACCGTCTTCTAATGTAAGCAATGTATCTACGAGTATCGCCTGTTCTGCGGGATAATCGCCGATGTGATCTGCCGTCGTCACCACGAACCTCGCTCCGGAATCGCTTATGATGTGGCTTATCCTGTCGACCGGATACTGGGGGTCGCACGGGATAAAAGCAGCTCCCGCCTTGTTGACGCCTATGAGGCAGGCAAAGAAGCTCTTCTCTCTGGGAAGCAGGAGCGCAACGCTGTCACCTACAGACACTCCCCTGTCAATGAGATTCTTTGCAACCCTGTTGGCCGCGTCGTTCAGCTCACTGTATGTCCACTCTCCGTCAACCGCGATAAGAGCCGTTCTGCTGCTGTTCTCTTCCGCCGTCTTCTCAAAGAGCTCGTGGAGGAGCGTTACGGGCACATCCGCAAAGGCTACCGTTCTGAACTTATCAAGTTCCGCCTTCAGGTTACCGTTCAGCTGCATGGCACTGCGGAGAGTTGCCCCCGGCATACCCGGGAAATTCGCGAGAACCGTTCTGAACTGATCGATAAGATCGCTTATCACCCTGTCCTCAAAAAGCTCCGTGGAGTACTGGAATATGATCGTCAGATCTTCCCTGCGCTTATGCATCGTCACGCCTATATCCCTGCTCATCTTCTGGAGAGGCGCATACATCTCACACTTGATACCGTTCTCATCGTAGGCCTCAGGAGACCACATATAGTTAACGCTCACATCAAAAAGAGGATTGCGCGAAGGATCCTTCTCCCCCGCAAACTCCTTGACGATCTCCTCGAAAGGCAGCGACGACCCGTATGTCGCCTGCCTTACCGCTTCCCTGACGCCCGCCAGGTAATCAGATACATTCATGTCCCTGGGCACCTTGATGCGAACGGGAGCCGTATTGACAAACATGCCTATTACATCAGTACAGTCAGAAGGACGCATGTTCGTGGGAATGCCCAGAACAACATCCTCTGATACCGTATATTTGGCTACAACGGCAGCAACTGCGGAGAAGAGCAGCTCGAATTCCGTCACGCTGAATCTTCTTGCACAGTTGTCGATCTCTTTTATCTCATCACCGCTGATGACCACCGTCACCTCACGGTCGGAAACGGGATGAACGAGCGGACGCTTGCCGCCCTTAACCGGCATATCGTTGACGGGAACTCCTCCTTCAAAGAGTTTCCTGTAGAATTCCATTCCTTCCTCATTGTCAGAACCCGACAGTTCCTCATACAGATCCGACAGATCCGTTCTGCCGGTATCCAACACCTTACCTTTGAGGGCAGCCGTAAGATCGGCCATAAAGGGCTTTGCCGATCCTCCGTCAAAAGCGATATGATGGATCACAAGATGCAATGCATGCCTGCCTCCGGGGAGCTTATAGAGCATCGGCCTGACGGGAATCTCCTCGCTCAGCACGAAAGGCACATCATATGATTCGACGACCGCCCTTACCTCTTCCTCGGATCCGGCCTCACTTACCTTTATCTCAGGGAGCTTCTCAGACAGAATGCGAACAGGAACACCGCCCTCTTCACCGTAGAATGAGTGCAGCGACTGATGCACTGCAAAGACCTCATTGAGGCTTCTGCATATTGTGTCTGTGTCAACACCTTCAAAGGTGAACATGATGTTGAGGTTGTACATGATATTATTCCTGTCACGGATCTGCTCAAGATACATGCTCCTCTCGGCAGGCGTAAGCGGGAATATCTTCGGAACTGAAGATGATCTCTGTCTGTCCTTGTGCATGCTCTGCGACAGTATCCTCTTCTCGATCTGTCCGGGTGTCTTCCCGAGAAGTATGTCGGCAGGACCGACGTGGTAACCGGAACACTTTACCGCTACCATCGTTGCAGTTATGGAGTCACCGCCCATGGCGAGGAAATCATCTGCGGTGCCGACGCGGTCAATACCGAGAACCTCCTCCATTGCAGAGCAGAGTTCCCTTGTAAGATCTGTCTCAGGGGCGACATATTCATTGCGGAATTCGCTGTTATCGGGCGCCGTAAGTGCCTGCCTGTCCAGCTTGCCGTTGATGTTAACCGGGAGCTTGTCGAGCTTTACGAAGAACGTGGGGACCATATATGAAGGCAGTCTCTCCGAGATGGCAGATCTGATGTCAGCCGGCTCAACGGGAGTCTTCTCGACATAATATGCTACAAGATATGTCTGATCATACTGATTGACGAAATCCTTGATCGCCACATCGTGTATCGAATCCATCTCTCTTATAACCGCTTCTATCTCCCCGGGTTCGACACGCTGTCCGTTGATCTTGACCATCCAGTCCTTACGGTTAACGAATATTACGTTGCCGTCTTCATCATAACGTCCGATGTCGCCGGTCCTGAGCATCCTGGGATTGTTATCCTCTCCGGAGAACGGATTATCCGTAAATGTCTTCGCGGACTGTTCGGGAAGATGATAGTACTCTTTGGCAAATCTGCCCGTAAGGCATATCTCGCCCTTGTCAGTCCTGTTACCGTCATCATCAAGCAGATAGACTCTCATATCGCCGAGAGGCTTGCCAAGAGGCGTGTCCTCATACGCCTTATCGATGAAGAAGAGCATCGCGGCGAACACCTCGGTCATACCGAAAGCAACAACCGTCTTAAATCTGTCGCTGTAGATATTGCTTACCCTCTCACTCCCCGTAAGCACCAGTTCAAGCGAATCGCCCTTGGGCTCAAACACCTTCAGGATCTTAGGGGATATGAATATGGTCTGTATCCTGTTGTCCTCTATATGATCAGCCAGCGCCACAGGATCACGGACCACATCGAGCGGCGTTACGAACAGCGTGTTGCCAGCGTAAAGGCCGGTGAGGATATTAAGAGACGATACTATAAATGTGAAAGGTGCGCCCAGACCGGACCTGTAACCCTCATATGTATTGACTGCAGCATCGTAACGGATGACTGAATCATTTATGCTGTCCAGCGTGTGAAGAACCCCTTTGGGTTTGCCTGTGGAACCGGAGGTATAAATGAGGAGACCCGCATCATCCGGATCAGGTTCAACAGCGTCCGTCAGGATCTCCTCTTCTTCTATCCTTCTCAGGAACTGCTCGTCTACTGTGATATGCGAAGCGCAGTCATTGCGGATATAATCTATCCTCTCCTTCGGATAGTCGGGAGACTGGGGAACATATGCTGCTCCGGCAAGCAGGATGCCCCAAATGGCCGCTATGTATTCCTTGCATCTCGGGAGCACTATAAGTACATAATCGCCCTTGCTGACTCCTCTTGCAACAAGGCGGTGTGCGATCCTCCTCGACAATTCATCAAGCTGTCCGTACGACAGTTCGGAACCGTCAGGATCAACTACAGCTCTAAGCTCAGGATTCTTACTGACGTTCTCACTTATTCTGCTGATAATCTGAATACCCATAATGCACCTCACCGTATTATTCGAATTTGTGGTTCAATGTCACTTGTTTATTATATCATACGCATCCCGCTGATTCGGTGTATAGCAAAACACCCCGCACTTCACTTTGTGCGGGGAGTATTGTGTCAGTTATTGATTCATGTTACGGCTGCTGTCCGGGTTCGTATGTATCGCAGTTTACTCCAGGCATCTCATACTCCGATGTGCTTATTACATCTTCGCTTGTGAATCCGATCACTTCGAATTCCAGGTTCCTGTATTCTTCCTTAACCATTGTTCTCACCTCCTGCATAAACGTCTGCAGTCTTGTTGTAATAGTACAGTGACTTCACGAGTTCCAGCGTCTTAGCATCCTCTCCCATGTAGATGTATGCGCGGACGTAATCCATTACGGAGTACTGATAATCGCTGCTGCCTATGTGGAGCACATAAGGCGTATCAAGATCCTGTGCCGCCACACCCTTGAGATCAAAGCATAACTGACGTTCCTTCCTCCCCCAGCAGTCTTCTGACAGTTGCTGTTACTTCATCACGCATGAACATAAGCTCATCATCATCAAAAGTTCTATTCATGAAT
>CADBNJ010000075.1 GCA_902795955.1 Oscillospiraceae bacterium | reverse complement strand
CGGTATTCGGTAAACGGCTTATTGCCGTGCCAGACATCCCAGTAGTGAACGTCTCCCCTGTCAGGTGAATTGGGAGTCACAAAACCGCCGCCGCAGGAAGGTGATGCCGGCCAGTAGAATCTGTCAGGATCTTCCTCCTTCATGATCGACGGGAATATATCCTCATACATCCTGAGATAGTCTTCCCTGATCCGGGGATCATTATGTGCTCCCCACTCTCCTTCGTCGACAAACATCTCCATCTCATTGTTGCCGCACCAGAGTCCGAGACTTGCGTGGTGACGCAGCCTCCTGACATTGTCCCTGACTTCAGCTCTGATATTCTCCCCGAACTCCGGTGTAAGCCTGTAGTTGGCGCACGCGAACATCAGATCCTGCCACACGATAAGGCCCAGTTCGTCACAGATATCATAGAAATCATCTGACGGATAGATGCCTCCGCCCCACACACGTATTACATTGAAGTTGGCATCTCTGCATCTCGTGAGCAGTTCGCGTGTTCTCTCCCTGTTCATCCTTGCCAGGATATTATCCTCGGGGATATAATCCGCACCCATGGCAAAGATCCTGACACCGTTGACCACATGACAGAACTCGCTCCCGTATTCATCTTCAGCAGTACTCATCTCCAGGGTCCTTAGTCCGATCCTTCTGCTCCAGGTATCAACGATCCGGCCGCCGTCATCAACGAGTTCCACCGTGACTTTGTACAGAGGCTGACCTCCCATGTTATTCGGCCACCAGAGTCTCGGATCATCTATCCTTGTCCCGTTGACCGGATTGCCGTCCGGGTCTTCTATTGTGGTCTTTACCGTCACATCACGGTCACTGTATTTTGTGATCACGGGTTCTGTCTTAAGCTCAACCGAGGACATGTCTTCATTGAAGATCTGCCTTACATATACGCTGTCTATCCTCGCTGAAGCAATCCTTATAAGCTCCACGTCTCTCCAGATGCCTGCGTCGGGAAGTCTGGGTCCCCAGTCCCATCCGAACATGAAGTGTCCCTTGCGGATGAACGGGAATCCCTTCATCGCATCCTCCGTACCGAGTATCAGGGGATCCTTCTCATGCTCCTGCGCAATGTACCGTACCGGTGAGTATAAGTACACTCTGACCGTGTTATTCTCTCTCAGCAACTGCCTGACCGGATAGTCCCATATGCGGTGCATATTATCTGTATGACCGAGCATGACCCCGTTAAGATATACATCCGCCAGAGTATCTATTCCGTTGAATCTCAGAATGACCTCATCACAGTCATTCAGTTCTTCCATTGACAAAGAGAACTCGCCGGTATACTCATGATCATTCTCCATGAGCTTGAGGGCCTTGTCCTCGTTGTCACGCCAATACGGATCTTCGAGAAGACCGGCGTTTATCATGTCATTATAGACGGATCCCGGAACGGAAGCAGGGATAGTATCATCCTGCCCCGCGATCCTCATTCTCCACGAGATCATACAGGCACCTCAGATGATATAGTCGAAAGCACTCCTGGTCTTGGTGTACGGCCTTACCTTATTGTTCGCAACATCCACATGTTCGGGATGAACAGCATAATTCTTCAGCGCCTCTTCACTCTCGAAAGAAGAATCCAGGAGCAGATCTCCCGTAGAACTGTCAAGCCCGTCGATCTGAACGGTGATGTCCAGCAGTCCCGGAATAATACCCTTGAGACCTTCGAGGCCTTCCTTTATCACCTTCTTGACAGAAGCCTTATCGGCATCAGAGAGCTCATCTTTCAATGTCCAGACTATAATGTGCTTGACCATATTAACCTCCGTTATTCTGTAAATACTCTTCCATCCTGCCGAAAACTTTTTTTGTAAAAGCAACGGCATCGACGACTGTCTTCGGTCCCGATACAATATCGCCTGCAGCGAATACACCGGGCGTATCCGTCTCCCCGCACTCATTGACGTCGAACAGTCCTCTTTGTGTCAATCTGACACCCGCAGTCCTTATGTCCGCACCCGGGCCCTGGCCGATCGCGATTATCACCGAATCGGCAGGAACATCAAATGTGTCAGTATAATCCTCCTCAAAGCTGACCTTGCCGTCTTCAGCGGTAATGCGTTTCACACGCACGCACCTGACGCCGTCTTCCAGTATTCTCACCGCCTGTGCGTAATGGATGAATTCAACGCCGTCTATCTCAGCCATCTCAACTTCATCATGGTTTGCCGTCATATCCTCTTCACCCATAAAGTGAAGGATCGTTACGCGTGAATGTCCGCGCCTTATTGCGGTTCTGGCCGCATCGATCGCAACATTGCCTGCACCTACGATGACAACCCTGTATCCCAGCTCGAAAGCCTCAGGTGTCTTAAGATAATCGACCGCAAAATGAACATGACCCAGAGTCTCACCGAGCAGTCCCAGCTTATTCGGTCTTCCCGTTCCCGTAGACACGAACACGGCTTTATAACCGTCCGGGAAAAGATCATCGATCATGATATTCGAACCGAGTCTCGTATTGGGCCTGAAGTGAACCCCCATTCTCAACATGATGTCCTTATATATGTCCAGGAGATCCCTGGGAAGACGGAAAGGCGGGATGCCGTACCTCAGAACTCCTCCCACATTGTCCTGAGCTTCAAACAAAGTTACATCGTATCCCTTAAGCAGCAGAAGGATCGACATGGTTATTCCCGCGGGTCCGGCGCCTGCCACGGCAACCTTGATCCCGTTCTTCCCGATATGCGGGATCTCCATTGTCTCAAGATAAAACCTTGAGATGTACTCTTCTATTCTGAAGAACTCTACCGGTGCACCTTTCCTGCCAAGAACGCAGTGCCCGCTGCAGTTCCTCTCATGAGGACATATAACGGAAGTAACGGCAGAGAGCGGATTATTCTGGAAAAGCAATTCGCCGGCCTTTTTGATCTCACCGTTAAGGAACAGTTCCATCACCTGAGGTATGGGCGTGGATACGGGGCAATGAGATGAACACTGGGGATTTTTACATTTGAGGCACCTTTGAGCCTCCTGCTTGATTGAGGGCATAAACAACCTCCGGGATATCAGTTATGTGTATATTATAACATAGCAAAACTCCCCGCACTCTGCTTTGTGCCGCGCAACGCGCGATTACAGCGGGGTTATCGTCCCGGCTTATACCGGCATTACCATAAATTCATCGATAGCCGTCAATACGGGAACAGAGTATTTATCCTCTCCAAAGAGCCACTGTTCATGCTGCATATCAAACTCCCTGATATCCGGATCGGCGAAATACTTCTTATACCTCTTAAGGTATTTCTCCCCCATCTTATTGGCATAGATAAAGTGCGCCCTTGTATGTTCCACCTGTATGCCGTCTTTCAGATGTGTCAGAAGATCCGTATAATACTCGTTCCTGATCGACTCGGGCTTGAATTTTGAGAAGCATCCCATGAACTTCTCTGCCACATCATCCTCCATCAGGAACGTCTTCTTGAGCAGTTCCTTAGACTTCTGCCGCTTCTTCTCACCTTTGGTAAAACTTGTAAGCAGCGGTACTACCAGCATGGACTGCAGCTTTGCAGAGAATCTCCCGCTCTGGTCAAGATCCGGGCTTCCGAATATTCCATGGTCTATATGCACATTCCGGCGCTGTATCAACTGTCCCACAAAAGTGGATCCGAGTGACGATCCCAATGCTGCATCCAGTCTCCCGCCATGCCTCTCCAGAATATAATCCTCGATCTTCTCCGTAACAGTGATCATATCCGGAAAGACATCATCACTTCCGTCAAACCCGTCATAATTCACACATATCAGATGATACCCGGCGGCCAGCCTTGTGAACACATTACAGAAATTAGTCTGCCAGTCACAGGCCGTGCCCGGCAAAAGCATCATTGTCTTCTCATTCTCCGTACCGAATTCCTCAAACGTCATTTCAATCCTCCCCCAGCAGTCTTCTGACAGTTGCTGTTACTTCATCACGCATGAACATAAGCTCATCATCATCAAAAGTTCTATTCATGAAT
>CADBNJ010000074.1 GCA_902795955.1 Oscillospiraceae bacterium | reverse complement strand
GTATCTGATATAATCTGTGTCATGGCAACGATAACCGATCAGTCGTTTACGGGCGAACGCCCACTCTACGGAACAGAAGATTCCATTATTGACTCATGCAGATTCGGCGAAGGCGAATCCCCTCTTAAGGAATGCCGCCGGATCAAGATCGCAGATTCATTCTTCGGATGGAAATACCCGCTGTGGTATTGCAGAGATGTTGAAGTCGCAGGCACGACTTGGGAACAGACGGCGCGCGCGGGAGTTTGGTATTCACAGAACGTTAAGGTCACGGATTCTGTCATTCACGCACCCAAGAGCTTCAGGAGGTGCGTCAACCTGACGGTCTCGGATACGGAGTTTACGGATGCGGCTGAGACGCTGTGGAACTGCGCGGACCTGATGCTTGACAACATCAAGGTCAGGGGCGGCGACTATCTTGCAATGAACAGCCGTAATATCGAAGTGAACCGGCTTGATCTCGAGGGGAACTATGCTTTCGACGGGTGCAGTGATGCCGTTGTGAGGAACAGCAGACTGATAACTAAGGATGCATTCTGGAACTGCCGTAACGTGACCGTTTACGATTCATACATAAGCGGAGAATACCTCGGATGGAATTCCGGGAACCTCACATTCGTAAACTGCACGATCGAGAGCAGTCAGGGGCTTTGTTACATAAATGATCTCAGGATGAAGAACTGCAGGCTGATCAATACAACGCTCGCTTTCGAGTACTCCAAGGTGGAGGCGGATATCAGTTCGGACATAGACAGCATCTTAAACCCGGGGCAGGGAACGATAACGTGCGGCAGAATCGGCGAACTGATCATTGAGAAGGACAGGGTCGATCCCGGCAGGACGGTAATAAAGGCAGCATCCATAGCAAAAGAGAGCAGCAGACCGGAGTGGTTATTATGAGATATGATTTCGATACGCAGATCAACAGATTCGGAACGGATTCGATCAAGTGGAAGGTCAAGGAGAACGAGCTTCCGATGTGGGTCGCTGACATGGATTTCAGGACTGCACCTGAGATCATAGATGCGATACGCGAGAGGACGGATCACGGAATATTCGGGTACCAGAGTGACAACGATGAATGGTACGATGCTTACATAAACTGGTGGGACAGGAGACATTCATTCAGGATGCACAAGGACTGGCTCATGTTCGTCACAGGCGTCATTCCCGCCATTTCAAGTGCCGTAAGGAAACTAACCACTCCCGGAGAGAAGGTTATCATCCAGACACCCGTCTATAATGTATTCTTCAACTGCATCGTCAACAACGGATGCACGGTCGTCGAGAATCCTCTGATATATGAGAACGGACAGTACCGGATGGACTTCGATGACCTGGAGCAGAAGCTGTCTGATCCGCAGGTCACGATGATGCTCCTGTGCAATCCCCAGAATCCCGCCGGAAGGATATGGACGGCTGAAGAGCTCGGCAAAGTGGGTGAGCTGTGCGCTGCCAACGGTGTCATCGTAGTATCAGACGAGATACACTGCGATATAACTTCACCGGGAATATCATATGTTCCCTTCGCTTCGGTGTCAGGCACTTGCCGCGACAACTCGATAACGTGCATCGCGCCTACCAAGGCGTTCAATATCGCGGGGCTTAAGAGCGCCTGCATCAGCGTTCCGGACAGGAAGCTCCGTCACAAGATGTGGCGCGCCATCAACACGGACGAGGTGGCAGAGCCCAATTCCTTTGCAGTAACGGCAGCGATCGCCGCCTTCAACAAGGGCGGCGAATGGCTCGATCAGTTAAGAGAATACATCGGGGATAACCGCAGGTTCACAACGGAATTCATAGATTCAAACATACCGGAATTAAGCGTGGTGCCCGGCAACGCCACATATCTTCTCTGGATAGACATCAGCAAGCTTGGTACGGGCAGCCGCGAATACGCAGGATTCCTCAGAGATAAGACCGGTCTGTTCCTGACGGACGGCATTCATTACGGCAAGAACGGCGACGGATTTGTAAGACTTAATATCGCATGCCCGAGATCAACGCTGGAAGACGGCCTTAACAGGCTCAAGGAAGGCACAAGACTTTATCTTAACAGACCTCTGTAGCCCGTCAGCACAGATGCAGTTCAGATGCTTCCCAGCGTCTCGTTCATGCTGCCTGTACGGTATCCTTTGAGGTCGAGGGACACATATGTAAATCCCATATTCTCAAGACTTGCATATATCGTATCCTTGTTCTTCATGATCTTATCAAAATCCCGGGGCATCACTTCTATCCTGGCCATCCTGTCATGGATCCTGACCCTGACCTGACCTACTCCCGCATCCCTCAGATACTCCTCGGCATCATCGATCATCTGCAGCTTCTCGGCAGTTATCTCCTCACCGTATGGGAATCTCGTTGCAAGGCATGCATGCGAGGGGTTATTCCAGGTGCGCAGCCCCATCTCCCTGGACAGGTCGCGGATCTCCTGCTTCGTAAGCCCCACTTCCTTGAGGGGACTTGCCATTCCCATCTCTTCAAGAGCCTTGATCCCGGGTCTGTAATCCGTGGCATCGTCGGCATTCGTGCCTTCCGCTATTACGGCGATGCCTTCCTCTTCCCCGATCTCCCTGATCTTGCCGAAAAGAGCTCTCTTACATATATAGCATCTGTTCGGGGGATTGGATGTAAATCCCGCGATCTGAAGCACGTCAAATTCCTCGACCCTCTGTCTGATATTGTTCTCCCTGCAGAACGACGAGGCAAGCGTGCCCTCGCCTGCGGGAAAAACGGGTGCAGATACGGTGATCGCCAGGAGCTTGTCACCAAGTACCTCTGAAGCAGCTTTGAGAAGGAAGGCGGAATCAACGCCGCCCGAGAAAGCCACGGCAAGTGAACCGTAGCTTCCGATCAGATCCTTCAATCTGTCAAGCTTAGCATGCATCGTTAAGTGCCTTTACGATGCCGGGAAGCAGATCATCGACCTTGTCATTATCAAGCTGGCAGGTGCCGGCATTCTTATGACCGCCGCCGCCGTGCGAGAGGCAGAGGGC
Organism: Oscillospiraceae bacterium; assembly: GCA_902795955.1. Classification (GTDB taxonomy): domain Bacteria; phylum Bacillota; class Clostridia; order Saccharofermentanales; family Saccharofermentanaceae; genus Saccharofermentans. The sequence goes on along the minus strand of CADBNJ010000074.1, from coordinate 2,967 downwards.
ACCGATATCGGCGTTAGACTTCTTATTGACAATGGACTTGCCGATCATTACTGCAGTATTCTGCTTCTTGAAGCCCCATGCAACATGGATGGATATCTCCGTCTCCGGATAGAGGGCATATACCATAAACCTGTTGCCGGCATAGATCGTATCTTCATTCCTGAGGTCGATGACTACAACCTTGTCCTCAACCCTGGCGATCCTCTTGAGCTGTTCCTTGAAGAGCTCCTGCTGATCGAAATAAAGGTCGACTCTCTCCTTCACATCAGGAATTGCAAGTACTTCGTCAACCGTGTGATTTACACAGTAATTTATGAGTTCCATCATGAGGTCATAGTTGGAGATCCTGAAATCGTGGAATCTTCCGAGTCCCGTTCTTGCATCCATTATGAAATTCATGAGAACCCAGCCCTTGGGATCAAGTATCTCTTCGAGCGTAAAATCGGCGGAATCGCCCTTGTCCACGGCTTCCATCAATTCGTCCGAGATCCTCGGAAGTCCTTCTTTGCCTCCGTAATAATCATATACCACGCGTGCCGCACTCTTGGCATTGGGATCGATAATGTACTTATCCTGATTGGCGCGCTGAGCGTTGCGGATAAGCTCTGATTCATGGTGATCGAACACAAGTCCCGACCTGGGATCAAAAGGCAGGTTCGTCGTTATGTCATTCTCCGTTAACTCTATCTTGCCGTCCTGAACATCCTTGGGATGAACGAACTTGATATCATCTATAAGATCCTTCTCCTTGAGGATCATTGCACATACCAATCCATCGAAATCGCTTCTGGTTACAAGTCTCTTCTTACCTTCACTCATACCTGTGTCTCCTTTAAGCAATTGATACGATTATTGTAATATAAACGTCATGATTCTTAAAGTGTGATTTTAAACACTATCACCATCAGCACTGCGATGCCCATGCATATGATATCAGGCAGTCTGAAGCTGAATCCCTTGCGGAATATGACATAACCGAGGAACATTGCCATCATGATCAGGAGCGATACGATAAGTCCTGCCGTACTTGCCATGATAAGGAAGGAATAACCTGCCGCAGGAAGCAGGAATGTGTATCCGAAGAAATTCGTCGAAGGACCGCCCACCTTCTCCGGCCGGAGTCTCTTGAAGTAAACAACGGCAAGGACCAGTGATGCTATGCCGATCGCGATCCATATCATGTACCAGGCCATATCGCCTGAGGTGATACTGTAACGGCCGGATAGAGGTGCCAGCTGCCTGTCACTTGTGATGACGGGACCGGACTGCCTCGAATATACCTCTGACAGCTTGCTGATCACTGAATAACCCGATCTGACAGCGCCGTCATAGTCATATTCATATTTGAACACCAGACATCTCTTTACCATCTCAACAACACCGCTCAGCATGGCCGGAAGGATGGAATACAGCAGTATGAAGATGATGCCGTCCAGCCTGCAGTTGCCGATCATGAATACAGCGCAGTTGAACAGATAGACCGCAAGCAGTACAGGCAGCGACATGAGCAGGAATATAACGGCATTGTGAACTCTGAGTCCTGCACCGGCGCCATTGTATACAAGCATCCTGATGATGACAGCCAGACCTGCGGCAGAGTGGGTGATCAACATCTGAATAGCCCCGTTGACAATGTTAGAAACGATAAGCGATGTTCTCGACAGCGGTGAAGACATCCACAGATCAAGATTGCGCCTGTTCTTGAACGCATCAAATTCAGCCGCGGGCAGAACGTACGTAAGTATCATCATTATCAGACTGTGAACCGAGAGACTTACCGTGTAGACATCCGTAACACCCGTATACCAGTGATTGACACTGAAGTAGAAACATATAACTGAACTGAACAGCACCATTACGGCAAGCCTTATCAGCGAAGATCTGAAGTGACGGGCAAAGTATCTCATTCCGGTACTCATTGAACTGATCCCCCCTCACCTCTGACCGTGCGGTCAACATCGCTTATGAACGCCTCTTCGAAGCTTACGTCCAGCTTGTCCATTATAAGGGGTTCAAGAGCCATGAGCCTGTCTTCGATATCACTCTCATTATCGACAGTAACGGTCGCAACCCTTCCTGTTATCTTCAGCGACTTCACGGGAAGCGCCTCAAACATGGCCTCATCTATCTGTTCCTTAAAAGCCAGCTGATACTTTGCATATCCGAGATTACGCTCCATTATGCCCTGAGTATTAACGACTATTCCCTTGTCTATCAGGAGATAATCATCACAGAAATCCTCAAGCTCCCTGAGCGAGTGAGACGATATGATGACCGTGGTATTTTTTGCTTTGACAAGAGCCTTTATCCTGTCCTTGAACATCTTCCTAGCGAGCGGGTCCAGCCCGTCGAAAGCCTCGTCAAGCAGCATGTACTTAGGCGATACCGCGAAAGCAAGCGCGATGAACGCCTGTCTTCTCATCCCCTTTGAGAATGTCCTCACGGGCTTCTTCCAGGGCAGCCCGAACTCATCCGTAATCTGCTTGAACACCCCGATATCGGCATCAGGATACAGCATCTTATACAGATCAAACAGACGCTTGCATGTAGATTCATTCGTATAGTAGGGATCATCCGGCAGGAAGAAGATGTCTTCCCTTGTCTTTGCATCTGAAGGGGATCTTCCGTCATATGATACAATCCCGGTCTGAGCCTTATATACTCCGGACATTATCCTGAGGAGCGTGGACTTGCCTGCACCGTTTATACCGACAAGACCGATGATCCTGCCCTCGTTTGCTTTGAAAACAACGTTTGACAGTACTCCGTTCCTGCCAAAATAGTGAGACACTCCGCTGACTGTGATCATATGACCCTCCCCCCTGCCACATATAATACACTAAAACCATACTGCCGTGATATAATTTATTTGATACTTACCGGAGGATGAGACTTAATGATCGTACTGTCAAGCGTATCTGATTATCTGCTTCTGCTGATGTATCCCCTGGAAGCTGTTTTCCTTGT
>CADBNJ010000073.1 GCA_902795955.1 Oscillospiraceae bacterium | reverse complement strand
CTCTTGCAAAACTGACCGAATTGACGATCCCGAAGGCACCGTACACAAGGATAAGGAATCCGAACACATAATTGATGAGACCGTGGAAAGATCCCGGACTGATGGCCAGCCACAGTCCCAATACGGCAAGGATGACGGATACTCCGAGTCCAACCTTCTCCCACATCTCACGTGTTCTTGACTTGATAAAGATGACTATCTCGGCAACGAATATGCCGACGAGACAGACTCCGACGATCCTGGTCATGAGGTCAAGTGCTTTCTCGGCCCAGATTATGAAAGTAACACCCAGCAATATCAGGACGATATCAAGGATCAGCGCCGACTTGCCGCCTGTCTGTACGTCCTTCTTCGGTTCTTTAACCTTCTCTGTTACATTGCGACGTCCCATAACACTCCTCCTGAACATAACTTCTACCCGCTTATTTTATCACAAAACAGGCTCCGTAACATCGGAGTTATCCGTAGGTGCGGGAGCTTCCGTTGACGGAGCCGCCGTCTCATGTGACTCTGACGGGGCGGATTCCGTTGAAGGTGCCGGTGCTGTCCCCGTGGCGGGTGCTGCCGCAGTTGCCGTTGCCGTCGCAGGCGATGCGGCCTGATCCGTTACTGTCAGTGTGGCCGTTGCCGTTATGACTCCGTAATACGGATCCGTAAACGAATATGTGACAGTGTATGTGCCTTCTGCTGACAAAGCCTTATCAGCCGTGACTGATCTGCCTTGCTGATCACTTACGGCAACCTTGAGTCCTGATGATTCGATCTTCTTGCCGAGGGAGTTGACTGCTGATACGAGATCTGCCGGATCGGTCGAAGATCCTTTGACGGCACTTATATTTCCGTTGCCGGGAACCGTTATTGACGGAGTTGACAGGTTTGTCTTGGACATAAAGCTCAGGTTCATGTCAACACTGCCCGATATTCCGGGAACGACTCCCTTGAGATAACCGTACTGCCAGATATCGTATCCGTAACCGAATGACGGCAGATTGTCTCCGATCTTGAAGGGCTCCGTACCGTCAATAAACCTGTTGTAGTACAGAGCCAGCCACACCTTGTATTTGGATGATACTTCCGACGCGTATGTGCTGCCAAGCACGCTTGTCCAGCAGCTCTTGCTCATATAGACCATCGGCTTATACCCCTGGCTCTTGACAGTATCACAGAAAGTGCAGAGTATGTCGCGGAGATCCTTGCCTTTGACGCCCGCATGCCTGTATTCCTGACTGTTGATCTCAAAGTCAATGGCCACGGGATACGTTATCGTGTAATCCTTGATGAGGCTGACGACATAGGATGCTTCCTCATATGCCTCTTTGACCGTTGTCGCCGCGGAATAGAAATACACTCCCACATCAAGACCTGCCGCACGGGCCCCCTTGATATTGGCGTCGAACTGCTTGTCCTTGTACAGGAGTCCCGAGCCCCAGTACCTTCCGCCGCATTTGATCATTACGAACTTGACTCCGTAATCCTTTACCTTCTTCCAGTTGATGTTGCCGTTCCACGAGGATACATCGATACCTATTACATAGTTATTGTTGGAAGTCACGCTTGTGGCGACACCGCTGTTGCCTGATACCGCACTGCTCTCGGCCTGAGCGTTGCCGGTATCTTCAGATGATCCGGAGCTTGCCGCGCCCTCATTGATGTCCTTGCGGTCTATGACCCTCACCTGTCCGGCACCGCCGTTGAGCATCCTTGTTACCTGACGGTCGCTGAGATTCTTTGGGGCCGTGTTTTTGATAACTTCGGCACTTACCTCCTCATCATCTTCCTCGCCGGCACTCCCGAGAGTATTCAGATTCCCCTTCATTATGACATCAGCTATCATCTGCCTCTCGAGTTCTTCCTTGCTCAGAGTCGTATAACTCTCCTCCGGCACCGCTTCTGAACCGCCGGACGGGGCAGCTTCATGAGTTGCCTCAGCGGCAGTGCTGATATTATCTGTGGAATCACTTACGGTCATCTCCCGCCTGGCATTAATGCTCAATGCAGAGATGGTAAGGCAGGAGGCTGCCAGGATCGATGTGCACAGGAGCAAACTTATCCACGCTGTCCTCTCGGTGAGGACAGTCAGCCGGTCAAATGTATCACCCGCTCTCTTCAGGGATGACCTGTCCAAATCTCTCCATTTAGTCTGATCCTGCATACTCTCATAATGGAAGCCTCAATAATCAAAGTCAAGCGGTCTGTGTGTCATTCAGAAGTCTTTTGGAATAAGATTTGGAATACTCCCCGGCAGCTGATGCCGGTAATATGTTTATTAAATAACACATGCGCGCAATTATTTGACTTAAATATGCGCGTGAATTACAATTACCGATATGAATAAACCTAGATTATGGATAGTTATCCCCTGCTACAACGAGCAGGAAGTATTGCCTATAACGGCACCTTTGTTCAGGGACAAGATCCTCGAGCTTGCCGGCAGCGGCAAGATCTCGGAGGACAGCCGTGTCCTTTTTGTCAACGACGGATCCTCCGACAGGACATGGCCGATCATCGAAGACCTGGCAAAACAGGACGAGCATTATATCGGCATATCACAGAGCCGTAACCGCGGCCATCAGAGCACACTGCTTGCAGGACTCATGGAAGCCCGCGACAAGTGTGACATAACCATATCCATCGACTGTGACGGTCAGGACGATATCAATGCCATGAATGCCATGGTCGACCATTATCTCGACGGATGCGAGATAGTCTACGGCGTCAGGTCATCGAGGAAGACTGACACATGGTTCAAGAGAACGACTGCACAGGGATTCTACAAGGTGATCAACGGCATGGGTGCGGAGACCGTATATAACCACGCCGACTACCGGCTTGTAAGCTCCAGAGTGCTCAATCATTTCGCTGATTTCAAGGAAGTGAATATCTTCCTCAGGGGAATGTTCCCTCTTGTGGGATTCAAGAGCACATCCGTTGAATACGAGCGCGCCGAGAGGATCGCCGGAGAGAGCCACTACCCCCTCCGCAAGATGATCAAGCTCGCCATAGAAGGTATTACGAGCCTGTCTACCAAGCCGATATCCGTCATCACAGGCTTCGGCCTGTTCACGGTATTCCTCGGGATCGTCGGTATCATATGGGCTATCGTAATGGTATGCCTCGGCCAGACTGTCGCCGGCTGGGCATCTCTGGCATGCATAATATTGTTCATGGGCGGCGTTCAGCTTCTCAGCCTCGGTATAATCGGCGAATACATCGGCAAGATCTACCTCGAGACCAAGCAGCGCCCGAGATACATAATCAGCGACAGGACATGGGATAAGAAGGAAGACTGATATGTCGGACAACAGGAACCGCACGACCAATCAGGTCAAGCCGGAGAATACGGCACTCGCCGACGACCTCCGCAAGAGCCTCAAAGGTAAGCCCACAAGATCAGGGTTTAACAGAAGCGTGCAGCATGAGATAAGGTCATTCCTGTCTGATGTGATCAAGCTGGTACTGGTCGTCACGCTCTGCATAGGATTTGCTTTCGGAGGGTTCGGAGCGGGAATGCTCCTTGGGTATGCCGCATCGACCAAGCCCCTTACAATAGGTGATCTGACATCGACGGGGCAGGCGTCCCAGACATCATTTGTTTATGATATCGAAGGCAATCAGATCGCCAAGCTCACGGGAAGCGAGAATGTCGACAGGATATATACTTCATACAGCGAACTCAAGAATACATATATCGATGAGGCAGTTATATCCATAGAGGACGAGCGTTTCTACGACCACTCAGGCATCGACCTGAAGAGGATCGGCGGTGCCATACTGTCGGCTCTTGCACACGGCGGTCACGCGACATACGGCGGATCGACGATCACACAGCAGACGGTCAAGCTCATCAGCGGACAGGACCAGCACTCCACTTCCCGTAAGGTTCAGGAGTGGTTCTCGGCAATGGAACTTGAACAGCATCTCTCCAAAGACGAGATAATGGAGCTCTACCTTAACCTGGCGCCAATGGGCAACAACTATGTGGGTGTTCAGGCGGCTGCGCACAATTATTTCGGGAAGGATGCAAAAGACCTCAACATCGCGGAATGTGCCCTCCTTGCAGGACTTCCCAAGAGCCCTTCATACTACAATCCTCTCAGGGAATCAGGACGGCGCAACTGCCTCAGGAGAATGAGGATAATCCTCACCAAGATGTACGAGCTCGGCCATATAACCGAAGCACAGTATCAGGAAGCACTTAACACGGAGATCGTGTTCAAGACACACGACACGTCATCGGGCGGAGTCGTCAATTCGTACTTCACCGAATATGCGATCTCACAGGTCGTAAGTGACCTTGCAGCAGCGAGAGGAATAACAAAGTCCCTCGCCTCAACGATCGTTTATAACAGAGGCTATCATATCTACACAACGATGGAACCCAAGGTCCAGCAGGTGCTCGATGAAGCATTCAAGGACAGGAAGCTGTTCCAGACTAAGCCCAAACAGCTTGAGGACCTTCCGGAGAAGCCGACGGGCGCCATGGTCGTCATCAACTCACAGACCGGTGCGATCGCGGCGATGCAGGGCGGTTACGGCGAGAAAACAATGAACCTGTCACTGAACCGCGCCACTTCGGCCAGACGTTCGCCGGGATCCTCGATCAAGCCGCTAATAGACTATGGTCCCGCTCTCGAACTGGACATAATCGCTCCCGGCACCATCTTCAACGACGAGAAAGTCTATCTCAACCCGTCGACACCCAAGAAGCCGTGGCCTCTTAATTACTCCAGGACTTATGACGGTCCCATCACCGTCCGCAAGGCTCTTGTAAGCTCCAAGAACACGGTCGCCGTTATGGTATGGAACGAGGTTGGCGGTGAGACTGCACTCTGGTTCCTGTCGCAGGTCGGAATAAACAAGCTGGATAATAACGATTTCATCTATCCTTCCCAGGCGATAGGCGGCGTATCCAGAGGCGTTACTCCTCTGGAGATGGCGGCTGCGTATAATACTTTCGCTTCGGGCGGAACGTATACCCAGCCGTACGCATATACACGCGTTCTTGACAGCAATAACGACGTCGTACTGAGCGTGAATCCTGCAACAAGACGCGTATATTCAGCAGAGACATGCTTCCTCATGGCTGATATGCTCAAGGGAGTCGTATCGACCGGCACGCCATCCAACTACGGCGGACAGATCACGAATGCCAAAGGCGGCAAGATAGATACTGCCGGCAAGACAGGTACAACATCGGATAATATCGATAAATGGTTCTGCGGCTTTACACCGTATTATGCAGCCTCTGTCTGGTACGGATACGATAACCGTCTCCGCCAGACCGAGATCCCTTCGAACGATTACAACAACGCCGTAAGGATATGGATGCACTGCATGAATAAGATACATGAGGACCTCCCTGCAGCGAAGTTCGTCAAGCCTGACACAATAGTTACGGCAGAAGCCTGCTCGTCAGGATATGCGCCCACTGACGCCTGCCGCAATGCCAAGACTGTCAGAAGCGATTATTACGTGGCCGGCAGTACGCTGCTGCCCGATCCTTCGGTGGAGTGCCCTATCCACGCACCTTCACCGACACCCACACCGGTACCCCCTCCTCCACCGGGAGATCAGGGCGGGGACCCGGGATGATCTCCGGATGATCCGCACACAAACGAACCCCCGCTCACATTATACAGTGGGCGGGGGTATTATTAACTTAGCGTATCAGCTGTCTGATATCAGTAGTTCTCTGCGTTAACCTCAAAATATGCCTGGGGATGATCACATACGGGGCAGATATCGGGAGCCTTTGTACCGACTACGATATGACCGCAGTTACGGCATTCCCATACTTTGACCTCACTCTTGGCAAATACTTCCTGCATCTCAACGTTCTTCAGAAGTGCGCGGTATCTCTCCTCGTGGTGCTTCTCGATAGCGCCAACTGCACGGAACTTTGCAGCGAGTTCAGGGAATCCCTCAGCCTCTGCCGTCTTTGCAAAGCCCTCGTACATGTCTGTCCACTCATAGTTCTCGCCGTCAGCGGCAGCTGCCAGATTCTCGGCTGTGGAACCGATGCCTCCGAGCTCCTTGAACCACATCTTGGCGTGCTCCTTCTCGTTGTCAGCCGTCTTCAGGAAGAGAGCGGAGATCTGCTCAAATCCCTCCTTCTTAGCCTTCGATGCGAAATATGTATACTTATTGCGTGCCTGTGACTCACCTGCGAAAGCAGCCTGAAGATTCTTCTCGGTCTGCGTTCCCGCATACTTGTTGGCAGGCTTTGCCTCTACCTTCTCAAAACAGTTCTTCTGATGACATACGGGACATTCCTCGGGCGCTGTATCACCCTCGTGAACGTATCCGCAGATCTTACATACATAAGCCATAAAACGTACCTCCGATTCTGATTTGCCGGATCTTCTGACCCTATGTGAATACTTTATCATAAATCGGGATTTCTTTTTGACAATTTTGTGTGAATAAAATTAGAGAGGATGCCGTATTAGGCTCGAGACCGGCACCCTCCCTTTACACACTCAATACCCTTATTCGAAAGGCTTTAATTGACTTTTACACCATCGTATCCCACATCCACGGTCTTGCCGTCATCAGTCACGACGTGCACGCCGTCAGATGAGATGCTTACCTTTGCATTATTCTCTTTGTTGTCTTTATCCTCTTCACCGCTGAACCAGGCGCGGACCTTATTGAACTCGGCCCTGAAATCGATATCTTTGGCTGCCCGTCCGGCTTCACCGAGAAGCACAAAACCGGCGATAACTCCGAATATGACTGACAAAGCCAGAGACACTACTGTTGTTATTACAAGTGCTAATGTTGATCTCTTCATTACCGTGCCTCCTTACAAACCTTTGTCCCAAACCTTGCGGTTCCACTTCACATACATTCCGGTGCCCTTGCAAAATCCCCTAATCAGGAGTATCAGCAGGCATGACAGGAACAGTGCGAAGAAGAATGCTGCCACATCCAGCATGATAAGTCCGGGCATGAACAGCGTCGCTGCAGCTGCCTTCATCGCGATCCTCACGATGCCGAATATTATACCCGCATCAAGTGCCACTCCACCGAGCAGAATGACGAACAGTACGAACCACACGGGAATTGCAAAGAACAGATTGAAAAGCACTACGAACAGAGGCCCGTTGTGACCTTTATCCTCTTCCTGTGCGCCGGCCGGAGTTGACCTTCTGAGCACTGCGTTGACCTTGTTATTGTCGCCGCCGAGATATGCTGCAGCAAGCTCCTTGGGATTCCCCAAACCTTTGGCGATCTCCTCCTCCGTCTTGCCGGCAAGAGCACCGCCCTCGAAATGTTCTTCTATCTCCGCGATGATCTCTTTGACGTCGTTGTAGGACATCGTCCCGAGTTCACCGCTCAACGAATCAAGATATTCTCTCTTTGTCATTGTTCTCCTCCTATTATCCCGCTGACCATCGCGGTAAATTCTCTCCATTCATCAATGTCCTGTGTCAGCCTCTCGCGTCCCTTATCCGTAAGACTGTAGTACTTACGTGGCGGTCCGCCGGATGACTCCTTAAGATAAGTGCTTACTTCTCCTGAGCCTGCGAGCTTGCGAAGCAGCGGATAAACTGTACCGTCAGCGATCTGTATTCTGGATGATAACTCCTCGGCAAGATCATATCCGTAACTATCCCCTTTGCTCAAAACAGCGAGTACACACATATCGAGGACGCCTTTTTT
>CADBNJ010000072.1 GCA_902795955.1 Oscillospiraceae bacterium | reverse complement strand
TTCCCTGTTCCTGATGTACCTGTCAACGGAATCGGGATTATCCATTCCGAGTGCGACGGCAAATTCCGAATTGATCCTCTTGAGGGCATCATGTAATATGCGCTCATCCTGTGCATTGAGCTTCTTGCCTTCGCATGCAAGCTTGTCCTTCTGCTTCTCGATAAGAGATATCAGACTGACTATGTCCTCTCTGCTTCCGTCGCTGACGATGCCGTTGAAGGTCTCCTTACGCTCGTTCCTGTCCTCCACCCACTTGACGCTCTTGATGGGTATCCTGCTTATGATGGCCATGGCCTCCTCCTTGGAGATCACATGGTGGAACTTGGATACCTGTTCCTTATTGGAATACGGAACGTATACGACCGACGACTGAGGTGTGAACATCGGCTTAAGGACATAATATTTGGAAGGACGCTCACGGTAGAAACTGATGTCCCTGATATCCTCGATCTCGCAAACTCCGTTGCCGCCATATACGATAGCATCGCCTACTGCAAATCCCATATCGTTAACCTCACTCAAGTAGAACAAATTGTAAAAAACTCTTGCAAAATTCTATCAATGGTATAAACTTACTGGTTACATTTTATCATCGGGGAATCTGCTTGTCTTGTTCGCAATTTTTACAAAAAAAGGCTCAAAAGCCCCGTTTTTATTGATTTTTATCCAACCTGATATCAGATATCCGCAAATAATATCGCTTATGTGAGATAACCCTGCTGAACTGCAACAAGTAACTCTTGTTGCATACAAGTATTGCTTGTCGCAACGGCTGACGATGCTTTGTGAAAATAGAGTATAGGATTTCGCAAAGGAGACGTCAGATGGTTCCAAACTTAAGAGACCTGCGCAGATCAAAAAAGATTAGTCAGAAGAAGCTCGCCGAGAAGATCGGCGTTACGCAGCAGGCCGTTCAGCAGTATGAACGCAACAAGATCGAGCCGGATATAGAAGGACTCAAGAGAATAGCTGACGCCCTTGAGGTATCTGTTGACCTGCTGATCGCCCACGAATCTCCCGGCAAGGCATCAGATCACGTCATAAGCGAAGAGGAATTCCTCGTGATCGAATCGTACCGCAAGCTCGGAGAGTACGATAAACAGAGCATTATGAGGATCATCAGAAGCCTGAACAGATAATCTCACTGCAAAAAAGAATCAAGGAATCCGAACGGCTCGGGGTCGCTTATGTAATGCATAAGCTGATACTGGCAGTTAAGCGATACGTTCTCTTCCCTGAGGATCCTTCTGCACTCTTCCTTATCGGCAAGTACCACCTCTATCTCCTCACTGGCCTCCTCGAACTGATCCGACACTGTTCCGGAGGCATATCCGTATACCGTGGCGGCGGACTCATCAGTCATTCCCACAGAAGTAAAGCAGCCCTTCTCGATCATCGGATCGACCTTGATAAGCGACAGGTCAAGTCCCGTCTCCTCCTTCATCTCGCGGACGGCCGTATCGTGATAGTCCTCGCCGTTCTCTATGAGACCTGCCGGAAGCTCATATATCCAGGCATTGATCGGATATCTGTACTGCCTGACGAGCACTACTTTGCCATCGCAGAGAGCATATACATTAACGGCGTCTGCCCGGGTCACGCAGCTGTTCATCTTGAGCCCTTCGACCGACGCGGATCTGGAGGCGATGAGGTAGTGTGATTCATATCCTTTCGCGTTGATCCCGTCTGCCTGATAAAGGTTGACGAACTTCTTGTCCGTCAGCTTTGTTACCTTATTGATCGTTGCCATTTATGTCTCCTGTCTCCCTGTAATACGGGCAAATGTTTTTGTATGTTCCGTCCGGCATCCTGAAGCCCTTCTCTATGACTCCGAGACTCTTGAATCCGAGCCTCTCGTACAGGTGTCTTGCATGAACATTATCCTCTACGACAGCATTGAACTGAAGTATCCCGAAGCCCGCCCTCTCAGCCTGCAAAAGGCAGTCCGCAACAAGCTTAGCGCCTATGTGAAGCCCCCTGCTGTCTTTGCTTACGGCAAAGCTGGCATTGCTTATGTGCCCGCACCTTCCGACGTTGTTGGGATGCAGGATATAAAGCCCTTTTATGACGCCGTCCGTCTCGAACACTCCGCAGTAAGTCTGTGACGCGAAGAACAAAGACGCTTCCTCATAAGTCAGCTCGTCCTCCTGCGGGAAAGCATTGCCTTCGGCAACCACTTCATTCCATATATCAGCCATGACCTTGACGTCACGCTCTTCGTATCTTCTGATCACTGTTCGTGCCTCTTTATGGTGTAGATCCTGGATCCGTAATCCTGATAATAACGCACGTTATCGTTCTTGCCCACTGCGGCAAACGCGGAGCGGAGGCGGACCCCGGCTTCCATTATAGCATTACCGTACATGGTGTGAGATTCTTTCTCGCCGGCGATGAAGACATGCCTTGCAAGTATGTTGTGCAGGTGTTTGCCCTCCTTGATGTGTATCGGTGAGCCCGTATTCACAAGACTCCCGAAAGCAAGGATGTTGTGTTTGGTATCGTATCCGTCCAGATCATAAAGCCATTCCGGCACCAATCCCGCCGGATGTATCACCGCGCCCTGCGAATTGGGGATAACGGTAAGCTGCATCATCATGGATACCGCAGATGACCTGTCGCGGCTTACCATACACCACTCAAGATGCTTACCCGTGGTAGGCCAGATCACCGACGGATTTGACGACAGGGAATCACGGAACGTCATTATCCGGTAGAACCTGCCGAACTGCATTACCTGCCGCCATTCCTTGTAGAATGCGATCTGCTTCTTTATCTTCTCGAACCTGTAATTCTCCATGTCACAGAGGTTGCACTCATATCCGAGAACGCCGAAGGAAGCCACGTTGAATCTTGTCTCGATCAGCGTCTTGCGGAGTGTCTGGTGATTGGGCGAATCCGACAGATGACACGATATGACAGACGGCGGATATCCGTAGCTGTAAGAGGTCTGTATCTCCGCCCTCGCCGCGGGGTCGGTATCATCGCTTGCCCATATCTGCGGGAAATAACAAAGGATCCCCAGATCGAACCTGTTGCCGCCCGCTGCACACCCCTCGAACAGGATCTTCGGGAACTTCCTCGTCAGAACATTCATCACGTGATAAAGACCTATGTAATACCGGTGTATGACCTCCCCCTGCCTGTCAGAGGGAAGCGCCTGAGAGAACACGTCCGTGAACGTCCTGTTCATATCCCATTTGACGTAGGCAATATTGCACGATGAGAACAGTCCGCTCATGGCATCTATGATGTACTGCTGCACCTCTGTGCGTGTCAGGTCGAGTATCATCTGATTGCGCCCTTCAGAGTGCTTCTTGCCGGGGATCTTTATGGCCCAGTCCGGATGCGCGCGGTACAGGTCACTGTTCGCGCTGACCATCTCAGGTTCCACCCAGATCCCGAAGTCCATGCCCATCTTATTGATCCTGTCGCAGAATCCGCTGATGCCCCCAGGGAGCTTCTTCCTGTTCGGATACCAGTCGCCGAGTGACGAGGTGTCATCGTTACGCTCTCCGAACCATCCGTCGTCCATGACGAAGAGCTCCACGCCGACCATCTTAGCCTTGCGCGCGAGCTTCAGCAATGTCTTCTGATCGAAGTTGAAATACGCCGCTTCCCACGAGTTCAGCAGTATGGGCCGAAGACGCTCCTTCCACTCACCTCTTACGATGTGAGTGTTGACAAAATCATGCATATTGCGGCTCATGTCCCCGAATCCCGTCCGCGAGAAAGTCATCACTTCCTCAGGCGTATCGAAAGCCTTCCCCGTCTCCAGCTGCCAGCAGAATCCCTCCGGATTGATCCCCGCGGCAAACCTCACCTTGCCATAGGGGCTCATCTCACAGCATTCGTAATGATTGCCGCTGTATATCAGATTGAATCCGTAAACCTTGCCGTACTCCTCGTTGACCATCCCTTCCGAGATCATCACGAGAGGATTAGCTCTGGAGGAGGATGTTCCGGTGTATGAAGACACTATATTTCTGCCGGCCTTTACCGGAATGTCTGACCTGTGCATCTCCCTTGCCCATGCCCCGGTGAAAGTATGCATCGTATAATCGCCGCTGTCGAAGTCAATTATCATGCTGAGAAGACGCTCTATCTTAACGTTCCCGGAGCCTTCATTGACGAGCCTTGCATACCTGGTTATCACGTTGCACCGGCTGTAGACACAGTAGTACATCCTGAGAACGAGCCCGTTCTCATCGTCCTTCAGAACGATCTCAAGGACATCAACCTCGTCTTCTGAACCGTAGGATCCGGGAAAATCGCCCGGCTGTTCCTTTCCGGCGGAGATAGTGTGGGAATCGTACCTGAAATCACTGGTGGAACTGCCGTCGGGATTGGTCAGGACGAGCATCGGCTCCCTGATGTCACCCTTGCCGTATGAACTCATCTCAAGCCTTATGTTCTCAAGAGAGAAGGACTTATGATCATTGTCAACGGTATTTGTATTTCCCTCGGCAAATTCATGCTGTTCCACAAGGCCGTCCGAAGAATCCGCATCGATCCTCGAGCCGTAATACAGATGTTCGAGGTGGCCTGTGCCGGTCACCTTGAACATATAAGTGGTATTATCCGTATCCAGCTTGAATAACGGAGTATCTTCCTTTATCGCCCTGATCATGCCGAGTGCCTCTTGTTCAGTTCTTCCGTGATCTCAACCAGCTTCTTGTCCGTCAGGATGTATTTCGTTCTGTGAATGTACATTCCGACAGCAAGCACGATCACCGGCGTAAGCGTCATCACAAGCCTGAGACCCGTAACAGAGGAGGAATCGATCGTGGTTCCTTCACCCGTAACGAGCGACGCCATCTTGCTGACAGCCATGGAGACTGTCTGGGCACCTGCCGAATCAGCCTGGATGTGGAATATCGACAGACAGATGGAAGCCACGAGAGCTGCAATGCCCGATGCCAGCTTAACGACAAAGGTCTGCATCGAGAATATGACGGACTCGTCTCTCCTGTTGTTCTTGAGTTCGCCGTAATCAACTGTATTGGCGAGGAACACGGTTACGATGACATTTATCAGTCCGACGGCCGCCATGATGAAGAAGCCGGGAATGAAGAATACATACACGCTCCGCACGCCCGCAAGCGCCATTCCGAGAAGGATCAGATAGCCTGCAACTGCCGAATAACAGCTGTAATAGAACAGCTTCATGATCTTGAGGAACTTCCTGAGAAGCGGGAAGAATACCATCATGGCGATGATCTGTATGCCGCCGATGAACATGTTGAACAAAGTGTAATTGCCCTGCCAGTTCGATCCGCCGAGATCGTACTTGAAGAAGTAGATCAGCAGGTTGGACGTAATGTAGACCGCAACATTTACGAGCACGATAGTCTCAACTATTGCCATCGCCTGATCGTTCTGGATAAGCGCCTTGAACATCTGTCCGACTGAAGCGGTCTGCATCTCGACGGATGACTTCTCCTTGATCACAACGCATGTGATTACCGTAAAGATAATGAACAGCGCTGCTATTATTATCGTGAAATACTTGAAGCCGACACGTTCAACTTCGAGCGTGGAATTCATTGTTACGGTTCCGTCAAGCATCCTGGCAGCCCCCGCACTGTTGTAATCATCCGTCTTCATGTAGAATATGATGACTGACTCCTTGCCATCCTTGCCGTCGATCACGAATGATACGTTCCCGTCCCCGTTCGTAACACCGGATACCGAGTAGCTTATCTTCGCATTGGAGGAATTGACATTAATGATGCCTTCACGGACCTCGCCGCTCTCCTTGTCTTCAACATCCACACCTTCAAAAACCTTATCCGTTCCGGTGATGTTGACTGTAAGATTTGTTCTTTGCGCATCGAATTCCCTCACATTAGATGTCGGGTTGCCATCGTCATCGAGCTCAACCACATAGGCCTTGATGCCGTTATCACTTGTGTTGTACGAGACAGTGGTTGTATTCGTCGCCTTGCCTGCAAGCGCATTGCCGAGGAAGGATACGGCCATGACCGTAACTATAGTGATCAGGGCCGAGCCGACACCTGCACACGACCTTGCCAGCGCCGAGAGATTCTCACGCTCCTTGCCTGATTCCGTAAACGCGGGAACCATCGACCAGTACGGGATGTCCATCATGGTATATGTAATGCCCCAGAGGATGTATGTGACCGCCGCATATGCCACAAGCCCCTTGCCGTCCAGCGACGGGGGTGCGGAGAACATGACGACCAGTATAACGGCATTCGTTACCGTACCGATCAGGAGCCACGGGCGGAACTTGCCCCACCTTGTCTTGGTCTTGGCAACTATGACGCCCATAATAGGATCGTTGAATGCATCAAAGACACGGGCGATCAGCAGTATGATGCCCATCGCGATCGCGGAGACGCCCATGATGTCCTGGAAATAATAAAGGACGTATGAGGCGGACAGCATGTACACCATGTCCTTGCCTACGGCGCCGATGCCGTACGCGAACTTCTCAAAACCCGTTAACCGTTTACGTTCTCCCATGTCATCTGTCCCCCTTCTCCTTAAGCTTCATGGCAAGTTCAACCACTTTGTACGCACCGTCGTAGAGCCCTGCCTTTTTGTTGTTGATTATATTCTGACACATATCCGTCAGAGGTGCATCCTCATCTCTGAACAGCCTGATCATCTGAAGCGTATGAGGTATGTCCTCACATTCCAGCGTGCCGTCCCCGATCTCCGCCGAGTGGATCGCACCCCACCTCTCGTGACCGCCGATCCTCTTGATGAATATCTTCGGCACCGGATAGAAGCTGAGTTCCGACGGCTTTGTAACAAGCACGTCACAGCTTCTCATCAGCAGATTCGTGCAATACACCGCCTCGAAAATATTGCTGTGACAGAACAGCTGTATCCCTCTTACATCCGTCCCGGGATCAGCCGCCTTTGCAGCAAAATCCACCGTATCCTCCCAGTTGTCGAAATGGGTATTCGTTACTTCCTCCATGCCGGGACAGAGCGCCAGAAGATCCTCATATACGTTCCTGTAATCGCCGATGTTCACGTACAGTGCGGCCCTGTTTGCCTTTATGTCGGGAAGGAGCTCGTTTATGATCGCCGCAAACACCTCTTTCTGGGCGCCCGCGCCGCCTATCGTAAGCAGGAAACGCATGGGCTTCTTATCCCTCTTGCGCGCGATCCTGGCATCACAGTCGGCCTCTATATTAGTCACCAGCTCATGATCGACATAGTGACCCGTATACACCAGCGAACCCGGTGTCATCGGATTATTCACCTTCTTCTTGGACATTCCGTTACAGATCCTGTACCCCTGATATGCGTACTGCGTCTGTACCGTGTGCACCGCCCCCTCAGCGAAATGCAGCGCCATCGGCCAGTTATCCGGAACGGCATTGACGACAAATCTCATTCCCGCATGGATCGCTGCCTGCGCTGGCCAAACATGAGTGCCGACCACGGGAATATCCTTGGGAACATTCCTGTAGACCGGCGCCATCAGTTCCGCATTCTTCTGATCCGAGGAATTGAACGACAGCTGCCTGAACCCCTCGTAATTCAGCGGCTCCCAGTAAAGCTTGTTGAACAGCCCGATCTTAGTCGACAGCCTCGATCCCATCGAATAAAGATCGTTCTGTGACGAGATAACCTTGGTGCATGTCGTGTGCGGATAACCGTTAAGATCCATCCAGTACGGAATGTATCCGAGGGCACTGGCGCACGACGCAATGGCCATCGATATCCTGTAGTGACCGAAGCCCATGCGTATGTTGCCGACAATAATGCCCTTTTGTGTATCGAATCCTCCTGCGCCGCCTGCAGGCCTGCCGTCTTCCGACAGGCACACATTGTAAACGCCGAGACTGTCTCCGATAACCGGATTCTTCTCAGTCCACGCCTTGTAATCGGCGTTGCTGTCATCACCGAACTTCTTAACGAACTTCTTCTTGGACCCGGCCGCTTTTTTTATTGTTGAATCAGTCATCTTATTACCGAAGATGACGCTGCTCTTATCGGTCATATGGGAGTCTCCTTATACTTTGATTCCGTCCAGCAAGATATCCACAACAAGATCAAGACCTTCCCTGTACGTAAGGCCCTGCTTCTTAAGTATGTCGCTGGCAAAAAATGCCGACAGTGATGTCTCCATCATCATCTTGAACACTTCAAGATTGGCATCACTCTTGATCACACCCTTCGCCTGCCCTTCTCTCAAGAGCTCTATCGTAGGTTCCCACCCTGAATCAAGGCGCAGCTTGACTTTGTCAAAAACAACAGGGAACTTGTCCCTGAGCAGAAACAGTTCCGTGAAATTAATGCGCTCAAAGGCGTCAGGCATCGCCGTCAGATGAGCCTTTATCTTATCCGGCAGCGATTCCTGACAATTCTCAATAGTTGCCCCTTTGGAGATTGCTATATTATCGAAAATGTAATCCACCATATCGAGCATCAGCTCGTCTTTGCTTCTGTAGACCGTGTAGATGGTCTTCTTGCTGATACGCATATATGAAGCAATATCATCCATGGTGAACCGCATTCCGTGAGTATTAAAGACTTCTATGGTCGAAAGGAGAATCTTTAGTCTCAATTCCTCATTTAATCCGGTTCCCATGGTGATATGCCTCATTAGGTGGGTTTGGGTTGGTTGGCTAATTCAGGTTCTCGGAAACTCAAATTGTTGTTTGCGTTTCCATAGCTATATAATAGCACCTGCGGCGGTTTTGTGCGGAAACTGATTACACAAAAATAGTTTCCGAGTGTTGTGCAATCTAACAATAGCTCAACGCCGCTGTCCCGGAACTCAGTCCGGCGCCCGCATCATACTTGCTCGCTATAGTCCTCGGCTTTGGCGCTCGCATGTAATTGAGTAAAATCTTCAGGTACCCGTCCCGGCGCCAAAACCTGCGGAAGTCCGCTCGCAAGCAGCTGCGGGCTTCAAAGGTGGTAGCTTGGACGACTTGGTTGACCGGTATGCATGCCCGCTCGTGCTCAAAGCAGTTCCGGGACAGGGCGTTGAGCTGTCACGGAATGATTCTGTGAATAAAGTAATCTGCAGGGTTGAGATGTGGTTTCCGCAAGAATTGAAGTTTTTTCCGCGGAAATTGCGGAAGGATCACTGATTATTGCGGAATCCGCAATAATTGAACTTTTCTTCCGCAGTTTATGCGGAAGGATTGCCGTTTTTCTGCGGAAACGCTGATCTCGCCGTTGCGGTCAGAC
>CADBNJ010000071.1 GCA_902795955.1 Oscillospiraceae bacterium | reverse complement strand
TGGCATCATTACTGTTGCCTGCCACCATGGTAAGCTGACCGTTAAGATAGCTGAATAATGCATATTTCTCGGTGGACAGAGTCTCCGATGTAGTGTCTGCGAGCATGAGATTGAATACGTTGACATACTTCATGGCAGCCTGATTCGGATCGCCTTTGAGTTCATTGCCGTTAACAGTCATCTTCACAAGATCTGATACCTGATAGATCTTGTCATGTGAGATCGACTTGAATTCGTCCTCATACTGCAGTCTCATGTGATGGACTGCAAAAGACACTGATAATACCGATACCAGGATTGATACAATGATAAGTATGATAGCTCTGACAATACTGTTAAAGAAATCAGTCTTACCTTCGCCGTATTCGCGTCTGTCAGCCATGGTCAACCCCCGCAAAACATATTTTTACGGATATATTATACAGCAAAAACCAAAATTCAATGTTAAGATCTCGGGACAAGACCGTTTATGAATATAAGCAGGATAAGTACCGGCAATACAAACGCGAAGTATACCTTAAGACCTCTGCCGAGCTTGATCCCCTTGCCCGTATTAGCCTCTTTGAGGAAATTCTCAAATCCCCATCCGCTCTTAAGGACACAGAACAAAAGGAATACGATCGCCCCAAGCGGAAGCAGTATATTCGATACTACAAAATCCTCGCTGTCCAGAATATCCCTTCCGCCAATGATCTTCAGGTCCTTCAGCACATTATAGCCGAGTACGCAAGGCATGCTTCCGAACAGGATGATTATAAGATTTACTATGATCGACTTGCGTCTCGACCACCCGAAATTATCACACAACGACACAACGAGATTCTCAAATACCGCAGTGACAGTAGAGAAACTCGCGAAAGTCATAAACAGGAAGAACAGCGCGCCCCACAGCCAGCCGGTTGACATGTTGGCGAATATGTTCGGAAGTGTAACAAATATCAATGAAGGTCCTTGAGCCGGCTCGATGCCGAAGCTGAAACATGCCGGAAAAATAATCAGACCCGAGATGATAGCAACAAAAGTATCAAGTGCACATATTCGCATTGATTCACCCGTCAGTGATGAATCGGATGACATATAGCTTCCGAAGATCTCCATGGCACCGATTCCGAGACTCAGCGTAAAGAAAGCCTGTGTGATCGAAGCTGTAATGACATTTAAGATCCCGACATTTTTTACCGAATCCCAGTTAGGCTTCAGATAGAATGCGAGTCCCTGTCCGGAGTTCTCAAGCATAATACTGTTGACCGCCAGAGCAACTATGAGGAACAGAAGTCCCGACATCATCACTTTGGTTACACGCTCAAGCCCTTTGCGCACACCGAAACACAAAACGCCAAAACCTGCGAACACTACTATCGCCATGCAGACCGTCATCTCAACAGGGTCATCGAGAAGAGACAAAAAAGATGAAGTAACCTCCTCACCGGTTGCATTATTGAACTGCCCTGTTATAAACCTGTAGAAATACGACAGCATCCATCCGGACACAGTTGTATAGTACATCATCAGCAGATAACATCCCCCGAGACATATCCATCCGAAAAGATGCCACTTCTTCCCTGCCGGTTCGAGTCTTCTGAATGCTTCAACGCATGTTCTCTTACCGCCTCTTCCAACAGCAAGTTCTACGATAAGAACGGGAATACCCATGAGCACAAGGAACAAAAGATAAAAGAACACGAATACAGCGCCGCCGTTCTGACCTGCAATATACGGAAATTTCCAAACATTTCCGATACCGATCGCACATCCGGCGCTGACAAGAATAAAACCTAATCTGCTCTTAAAGCCTTCCCTGCTATTCAGATCCTTACCCATAGTCTGTCCTGCTAAATAGAAAAAGGTCTCATCGGGACGTCATCCTTTGAGACCTTCTAAAGTGGTTGCGGAGGCGGGACTCGAACCTCGCGACCTCCGGGTTATGAGCCCGGCAAGCTACCAACTGCTCCACTCCGCGTGTCAATCTGCACTGTTCGGAATAATGGTGCTCGTGACCGGACTTGAACCGGTACGGATTTTACTCCGACGGATTTTAAGTCCGTTGTGTCTGCCAATTCCACC
>CADBNJ010000070.1 GCA_902795955.1 Oscillospiraceae bacterium | reverse complement strand
CTATTCTTCAACGGCAACTGACAATGTGGAGCCTTACTATCTGTCCGGATCCAACGACAAATATATCAACTGCTTTGATCTTCAGCAGTCGGCCTTTACCACAAGAACCGATAACGGTGTGAATTATGTTGCCGCATTGTCACCGGTATTATCCTCTGACAATACCGTAACGGGTCTGCTGGAGATCAGGATGAGCAGGGCAGATTACGAGTCTTCGGTCAACGGCATGTCACTCAGCTGGATATTTACGATCATCTCTATCGCTATATCGATGGCCATTATCATATTCGAGCTTAATCTCCTGGCATCTACGGTCACAAAGGGGATTTCAGGCAATGCACCGATACTTGTAATGTACGGATCCAATGCCAACAGATTCCTGTCATTCTTCCAGGCACTGGGCGCTTCAATGATCCCTGTCATTTATGCTCTATACATCAAGGACAGTCTTCCTGATGATGAGAATCATTGGGTGCTGCAGCTCGTGATCGCTGCCGGACTCCTGTTCTTTGCCTTCGGCTTCTTCGGGTTTGCTTCGTTGAGAAGGACACTGAAGAGCAGACTGACATCAAGGATCTCGTTGTTGTTCATTACGGCAGTCGGATACTTTTTTGCTTTGCTTGCCGGACTTGTGGACAATCCGTATGTTCTCATGGTAATGATGCTTCCCATAGGCATGTGCTTTGGAATGCCTTTCGATTATCTCAGAGATTACAGGCTTAATGCCGGCAAGCTCGGATATAAGGGGTTTGAGGACAGAACGATCCACAATATCCAGGGAACGGCTTATTTCCTCGGTGTGTCTGTCGGTGCAGTCGTTGCCGGCATATGCTATGAGAGGTTCGGACTTATGATCGTTGCTATAATAAGCGGTGCAACGCTTATATTGTCAGCCCTGGGAATGGTTTACTTCATGAGGGCAAACAACGTAGTCAAGGAATCATTCCTGTCACTTAGCAGATGGCTTCAGATATTCTCCAACAACAGAGCAGGGAAGTTCCTTATGTCATCATTCGTTGTACTGGGTATGGTCTTCTCATTCCTTATGATCTTCCTTCCGAACTTCCTGGATAAGGTCAAGATATCGATAGCTACATCTGCATTCTATTATCTTGTGGCTGCCTTTATGTCTATCTTTGTCGCGCTTCTTGTAAAGTCGAGGTTCTCATATCTTATGACTTCACGCAACAGAGTACTTATACAGTCCACTTCGGCTATCCTCGGATTCCTTATCTTCGCACTTATGCCGACGGCCAAGTTCCTTGTGATCACATGTGCATTACTCGGCCTGTCTATCGGGATCCACGATTATACTTATGTTTATGATCTCTATGAACTGCTCGGCAAGGAGGCAAGGATCAACTTCAAACGTGCAGCAGAACTTACATTCCTCGCCGGAATGCTGATCATGATCCCTGTATATATGATTGCATTGGCTCTGGATCAGATAAGGATAGTTTTTCTGGTGTTTACGGTAATCCTTGTAATAGTGGGATATGTTTATCCTATGTCAGGCTTCTCATATTATGTAGGGGATAAGAAGAAGCAGCCTGATAAGAGTGCTTCAGCCAACCAGCAGTATTATCCTGTCAACAACGGAGGTGAGTCCAATGGATGAGCTTTGGAATAAAGAACTGACAAGAGATAACATAACGGATTTCTATTTCTCGACCGTTTCCATGGTCTATCCGTCTGTTTTTGATATAACCAAAGAGACGACAAGAGCGGAGAACGCCATCGTTAAGTCATATCAGGACATTTATGCCAAGCGCGAGAGCGTGGCAGGCGAAGATGTCATATTCGTATTCGGTGATATCCTTCTTAAGAACGCAAAGGACATAATCGATATGTATCCGCTTCCGGATAATCTTGATTTTGCTCCCCGTCTTCTCGATGAATATACACGTAATTCTATGCTTGAGAAGATTATCACGAAGATAGATTCCAAGGGATTCAAGGTCGCCGAATTCATCTCGTCTGATTCTCATAAGCAGAATTCCTCATCTTCATTCAGAAGATATATGGAAGTATTCCCTGTAACGCCGCTTCTGGTTTTTGAGGTGATAATAGTATCGATAATAATATGGCTTGTAAGTCTTGCCGCGATCAAATTACCATACTCCAACAACAAACTGATCAATGAACAGGATGTTTTTGAGACTGATTCACTCCAGGAACGGTATATGAATGCTATGGCTTATTATCCTTTGAACTTTGATATTAACAAGAGTTTCTATAATAATGCCAAGATTGCGAATGCAACAGATCAGACATCAGATCCTACAGGTGTAACAGGAGTATCGTCTGATTCGAATACTGTACCTACCGGAAATACATCAGGTTCAGATACTGCACCTGACGGCATCGAACCGGGCGAAAGCATTGAACCCGGTGAGGGATCTGAACCGGGCGAGAGTGATCCGTCAGAACCCTCTGCAACCAGAGGATGATATTACTCCTCCTCCGGTTTGAAATTTGCCAGCGGATTACTCTTAACTGCCTGTCTTAACTGCTCATCGTCGACGTGAGTATATATCTGTGTCGTTGAGACGCTCTGATGTCCGAGTATCATCTGAAGATTCCTGATATCGACCTGTCCGTACTTGTACATCAGTGTGGCCGCCGTATGCCTGAGCTTGTGAACGGAATATACTTTTGTATCGATTCCTGCCTGCATCATCAGATCCTTGATCACTATCTGGATCATATCATCGGATATTCTTGTGCCGCGCTTGGATATGAATAAGGCCTTCTGATGTGCCGGCTTGATCTTCAGGGTCGCTCTCTTGGCCATCCAGTCATTGATGGCATCAAGACACGCCTGATTGAGATAGATTGTGCGTTCCTTGTTGCCTTTACCGACAACGGTCAGGATGTCTCCGTGAATATCGTCTATGTCTATGCCGCGCAATTCAGACAGTCGCATACCGCAGTTAAGGAAGAGCGTAACGATACAGTAATCACGTTCGCCTGATTCTTTAGGTGAATTATAGGCCTGTTCAAGCAGTTCAGTGCTCTGCTCCAGCGTAAGATACTTGGGATTGCGTTTGCCTATCTTGGGCGTCTCCAGATCATATGCGGGGTTTGTGTCAATGATATGCTTCTTGGAATGGACGTACTTGAAGAAGCTCTTCAAGGTGGCTATCCTTCTTGCTCTTGACGCATTCGACAGCTTACGTTCTCTCGAAAGCCATATCAGGAACACGAGCAGATCATCAGTCGTAATCTTATTGAGGAGCTTCTCATCGATATCACTTATGTCTATAGTATCAAATTCCGTATCGGCAGGAACCAGCTTATGGTCGATCTTATAGAATCTGAAGAAGGCAATAAGATCATACCTGTATTCCTTGACAGTCAGTTCGGATCTGCCGAGTACAGCCAGCATATAATTGCAATAATTGTCTAAAATAGGAAAAGAATCCATTATAACCTCGCAATCTTTTAGCTTATTTTATCACTTATTCGCCTTGATTTAGCAATTTGTTGTGCTATAATGTGCGTCATACAAATACAGTTGTCCGTCTGTGGCGTACAACCTGGAACAGGAGAAAAGGTATGGAAAAGAAATTAAAAGTAGGTGTTATCGGGGCTACCGGCTATGTCGGACAGAGATTTGTATCTCTTCTTGACGGCCATCCCTGGTTCGAATGTGTGGCAGTTTGTGCTTCCCCCAGATCTGCAGGCAAGCGTTATGAGGACGCTGTCGGCGGCAGATGGAAGATCGACAGACCTATGCCTGATTATGTTAAGGATCTTATCGTATACGGTACAGACAATATCGAGGAATACTGCAGACAGGTTGACTTTACCTTCTGCGCCGTAGATATGAAGAAGGATGAGATCAAGGCTCTCGAGGAGAAGATCGCTAAGCTCGAGACTCCGGTCATCTCTAACAATTCCGCTAACAGATGGACAGAGGATGTTCCCATGATCATCCCCGAGATCAATGCCGATCATGCTCAGCTTATTGAAGCACAGAAGGCCAGACTCGGAACAAAGCGCGGTTTTATTGCGGTTAAGCCTAATTGCTCTATACAGAGCTATGTACCCGCGCTTACTCCGTTCCTGTCATATGGGATCAAGCAGATCTCTGTTTGTACTTATCAGGCTATCTCCGGTGCGGGCAAGACATTCAAGGACTGGCCTGAGATGGTAGGCAACATGATCCCTTACATCGGCGGTGAGGAAGAGAAGTCCGAGAAGGAGCCCTTGAAGGTTTGGGG
>CADBNJ010000069.1 GCA_902795955.1 Oscillospiraceae bacterium | reverse complement strand
CGATACGGAGCATCAGAATATGTCCGTTGCGCTGCTTATGAGCGACATGGCGCTTGCGGGAACGCGCGGGGTGAGCCGCGTGCACGGTGGAGGATTTGCAGGAACTATTCAGGCTTTCGTTGACAACGGTGACGTAATTGGTTATAAAATGAGTATGGACCGCGTATTCGGTGAAGGTTCATGCAGTGTACTCAAGATACGCAAGTATGGTGGAATAAGGGTTGTTTGAGTCTTACACTGGAGGTCTCTTATGATCGACATTTATATTACTGAGCTTGTTAACTATGCCATAGATTCGGGGCTCATCTGCGAAGATGACCGCATCTATTCCGTCAACAGATTACTGGAGTTATTCGGACTTAACGATTACACGGCGCCTGCTGATGCGCACATGCTCCCTGCACGTCCCGTCGCAGAGATCTTAAATGACATGACGGAGTATGCGATCGGAAGCGGACTTCTGGAGTCAGATACCATCGCCATGCGCGACCTGTTCGACACGAAGATAATAGGGCTCGTCACGGCACCTCCGTCAGAGGTAAGGCGCAGGTTTGCAGAGCTGTATGACAACTCTCCCGCGGATGCAACCGACTGGTATTACGGCTTTGCAACGAAGTCCAATTACATCCGTGCGGACCGCACAGCCAGGGATGAGAGATGGCAGACTGAGACAGAGTACGGGACACTTGATATCACCATCAATCTCAGCAAGCCGGAGAAGGATCCGCGTGACATTGCGGCCGCAGGCAAAGCCAAGAGATCAGGTTACCCCGCATGCCTTCTGTGCTGCGAGAACGAAGGATACGCAGGTTCACTCAACCACCCTGCCAGACAGAATCACAGAGTGATCCCCATAACGCTTGACGGCGTTGATTATTTCCTTCAGTACTCGCCATATATCTACTACAACGAGCACTGCATCGTCTTCAACAGACAGCACACGCCAATGGTGATCGACAGGGCGGTATTCGGCAAGCTCCTCGACTTCGTCAGGCAGTTCCCGCACTACATCGTCGGATCTAATGCTGACCTCCCGATCGTGGGCGGATCGATACTCAGTCACGACCATTTCCAGGGGGGAAGATATGAATTTCCCATGGCGCGCGCGCCCATTGAGAAGAAGATAGAATTCGAAGGATATCCGCAGGTGTCCGCCGGCATCGTGAGATGGCCTTTGTCGGTCATCAGACTTAACAGCGCCGACAAGGACGCTGTCGTCGATCTGTCCGATAAGATACTTAACAAGTGGCGTTCATATACTGATGAATCCGCATTCATTCTCGCAGAGACTGACGGCGTTCCCCACAATACGATCACGCCGATCGCCAGGATGCGTGACGGGCGTTACGAGCTGGATCTCGTGCTCCGCAACAACATTACCACAGAGGAATGTCCTCTCGGATATTATCACCCTCATTCGCAGTATCATCACATCAAGAAGGAGAACATCGGTCTCATCGAAGTAATGGGTCTGGCCGTCCTCCCTTCACGCCTCAAGAGCGAACTGTCACTGCTGGCTGATGCAATACTCGAAGGCAGAGATCTTCGCGCTGATGATGTCCTCTCCAAGCACGCTGACTGGGCATATGAGTGGATAGGGAATTACGATATCAGCGCAGATAATATCACGGAGATAATCCGCCGCGAGGTGGGGGTTGTTTTCGCGCATGTGCTTGAAGATGCAGGTGTGTACAAATGCGATGAGAAGGGGCGCGCGGACTTCATGAGATTCATCACTTCCGTGTGATTATCTCATCGATCCTTCTCGGTGTGAATCCCAGCAGATCCGCACCGACATTGTACGCCTTCT
This sequence comes from Oscillospiraceae bacterium, assembly GCA_902795955.1. Lineage (GTDB taxonomy): Bacteria > Bacillota > Clostridia > Saccharofermentanales > Saccharofermentanaceae > Saccharofermentans. Next base: position 1,720 of record CADBNJ010000069.1, on the reverse strand, counting down.
CCAGCCCCTCCATGAACATGCAGGCTTCGTTCCTGGTCTTGTGGATATGCCCGAAGAAGTGGTAGAACCCGTCGTAATAACCGGGCCATTCCGCCACGGGATAATGGCACAGGAATACGGTGTGTCCGTGATCCCTCACGACCTCCATCTGCGATATGCTCACGAAGTATGACGAGGCCTCCGGATCACCTGTTATTATCTTGTCGTGGTTTCCGGCGATGAGGTGCTTACGCCCCTTGAGCTGCTTCAGATAACCGGTGACCGGCTTTCCGGCTTTGTGACAGAAATCCCCGACAATATACACGTCGTCGCCGTCATTAACGACGCTGTTCCAGTTCCCGGTAATGACCCTGTCCATCTCCTCCGCATCCGCGAAAGGGCGGCCGCACAATTTGATTATATTCTCATGCCCGAAATGCGTGTCAGCTATATAGTACTTCATCTTACCAGCTTGATCTCCCTCTCATAATAATCAGCTCCGCCTGCGCCTGTTATCTCACCGATAAAACTTATATCCCCGTTGGCGTCATAGTACGGTATCGCGGCCTTGACAGCCTCATCCCTGAGGTTATATTCATAAGGTTTGAACCCGGCCATATCTGTCTGGTAATACTGCTTGCCTTCCGAGTCCATATACTGCTTGACCGAGTCATATACAGCCTTGTCGAATCCGTCTTTGCTCATGCCGTTTACTTCAATGAACTCATCCTTGGTCAGGATGTGACCGTCCTCCAGCGAGATATTGTAAACAGCATAAGAATCACCATCAACATCATCGAGATAGACTACCACCAGACTCACTATGCGGCCGCCTATGTAATACCTGTAATCCGTTCCGCCCAGGTACTGTGCCTCCTCGTTATACGACGCGGCACACCCGCTGATATCCTTGCGGATCTCCGAATTGAATCCCGACATATCGACGCCGTCTATCAACACCTCAGGGATCTTGTATTCGCATCCGCCCGCCTTTACCGTCTCTGCAAGCCTTACCTCTGCCGCCTTCTCCTCTGCAGCGGGTCCGGAGCCAACGACAACATATTCCTTGCTGTCCCTGGACAGGATAAAGCTTGGCTCATCGCTCGTAACCGTTACAGTCACAACATCACCTTCGCTGAGGAGTGAACACTTATCAAGTTTGTATGTAACACTTCCGCCGGGATGATACGGCATTTCCAACAGCTTCAGCTCTGCCTTGATCTCAGGCGACTGCCCCTCGAAAACAACCTCCACATAATCGAAAGGATCGATCACTTCCTTATCCTTCAGTCCGTCAACCTCGTATACGATATCCTTCAGTTCAAACTCAACATTATTCTCTTCTTCGACGGCTTTGATATCCTCACCTTTATACCACGTAAAAACTATCTTATCGCCGTTCGCAAGCAAATCCTTCTTGTTCCATGTGCCTCCGACCATCTTCTCCAGATCCGCGCGGCTCACATTGCCGAGTTCAGGATAATCGTGCTGAAGTCTGTCGTAATCCAGCGAATACTCCAGATTCCCGCGCGGGCTGTATCCGTCAACTGAATAAGTAAGATAATCGTTGACAGGGATCACCTTATGCTTTGCCTTCTTGCCGCCGAAGATCAGTATGCCGCCGACTATCGCCGATCCCGTCAGGGTCAGCGCCAGAGCGCCCGTGATCACCTTGCCCGATGTCGTCGACAGGAACCCGGACTTGGCAGGCTTCATCCTGCCGGCGGATTTGGCGGTTTTG
>CADBNJ010000068.1 GCA_902795955.1 Oscillospiraceae bacterium | reverse complement strand
TGCCGTTCCATAGTGTCTCATAGTACTCAAGCTGCCCGAAAAGGTCGAACTCGTGATCCACCTTGATATCACTGTCATGGAACTTCCTGAGCAGCGCCATCCCCTTCTTTATGTCATCTTCGGCCTCAGGGTTGAGCGACCTGACATTCTCAAGATACTTGATGAGCTTATATCCCTTGTCAGGATCCAGATATATGGGGTCGTCACAGAAGCCCATACCTGATATGGCCTTGTAAACACCTGCTTCATGATACCTGTCGATAAGAAGATCCGTTCCTTCACCGGGTATCCTCATTATGTATCTGCTGCCCTTGCAGGAGAAGATGAACGACCTGTTCGTCATTCCCTTCTTAAGTATCTCTATGTCGACTATGTCCTCCTCGGACGCACCCAGCACTCCTGCGATGGCAGTCAGCGCATCCGACTTGAGCTGATTGGAGTTATTGTCAAATTCGCGGAGCTGTTCATATGTGTTGATCTCGACCGCATCACTGTCAGCGACGATCCTGGCATTGATCCTCGTCTTTGAAGCAAACAGTGCATCCTCCCAGAAAGCGTTATCATAAGAGGGGTTGCCGCACATACGGCTGATCATTTCCCTGAGTTCACCGGCAACGCTCCCCTCAACATAGGATATTCCTATCATGCGGGCTCCCATGTACTCGTCCGCCCTGGCGAGCTGGAGATCTCTTGTAACCCTTATGGAACTCTGATCGGACATCTTGTCGGATACCATGTACCATGAGTAGAGCTCTGTCCTGCTGTAAGGGTTGTCCTTACACCATACGTCGCAGGGGATGATGTAGGTATTATCAATATATCTTGATGCATGGCGCAGAGAAGCCAGATTGTTCTTCGTCATGTACTCGGGATTGTAGATAAGCTCTACGCCGTACTTGTCGATGAGGTATTCATACTGCTCCATGAGAAAGCCCGTAACGACCTTGATATCGGTAACTCCCGCCTCGTGCAGCTGTTCTATCGTCCTCTCGATGAGGCACTGGCCGTGAACCTTGAGAAGTCCCTTGGGGATCTCCATGTTGATCGGGACCATTCTCATTCCGTAGCCGGCTGCCAGTATTACGGCTCTACGGGGTCTGCTGTCTGCTATCAGCTGCTTTGCCTTCTCCGTGATCCTTGAACCCGAATCTGTCAGGCCGTCTTCCTTGAGCATCTTGAGAGATCTGTTGATGACGCCGAGGGAATGTCCCGTATGTGCGGACAATATGCGCTGGTTGATCGTACCGGCACTTATTATGGCCATCAAAACATCAGCTTCGTATCTGTTCACGAACACATCTCCTTTCGTTGTTCACGAACATATAATAATACTGATTTGTGAGATGTCAAGGATTTACCGGTTATTTACGTCCACGATCTCGCCGCTGAAGGAGACGGATCTTACGCCGTAGTATTTCGCCATGTAGATGTTGGGCCATGAATTGCTGTTGTATCCGTCAATGTATTTGAGATATTTGACCGCGCAGCATTCGCTCAGCCCGTCACGGGCAAGCTCCGGGATCTTCACGTCCTCCGTCCCGTTCTGTCTGCACTCCATGATGTATTCCTCATTGCGCACGGTGAAAGCATAAACGGCATTGATGTCTTTTATTCCCTTCACGGCGAGAACTGCGGTCAGTATTGCCATCACACCCGCGAAAGCAAAGATTATGTATGTGTGCATTCCCTTCTTCTGCAGCAGCACGGTCATAAGGATGACGCAGCAAAGCACGAGCATGACTGAGATGACGAACAGGCACCTCGGGGCAATGTACGACGCGAATGCGAGCGAACAGAAAGACGCGGCCATCGTCAGGAACAGTATAACCGTAAAAGCAGTGACGTCCTTGCCGGCTTTGGCACGCACTGCCGCCGCGAACAGGACTATGGCAAGCAACAGGAGGGGCACGAGTATCGCCGCGAACTGTATCAGGACAGCAAGGTTCTCAAACAGCTTGCCTGCCAGCTCCGTCAATGATCCACCCGCCATCTGTGTATTAAGCTCCTTGGGAGCCAGCAGAAGATAGAGGAACCCGCCCACCGTAAAAGCAAAAGACAGATATGACGGTATATTGTGAACTTTCCTGGCGAAATGAAGATAAGCAATGATCAGGAACGAGAGGACGATCATGGCGGCCCCGGACACCTCGTGAGACATGCCTACGGCAAATCCGGATACCGCGAACAGAATGCTGACCGCAGTATTCTTTGAGAATTCCCCCGTCTTGAACAGCCTTAGATAGAAATATATGTAAATTACCGTGTATGTCGATGTCCAGAGATAATTAAGCGACCCGTCAAGCCATAGATTGATCTCACCGTAAACAGGCTGGAACAGGAAAAGGCTCATGAATGTAAAGAGAACAGCCGCAGCAGCTCCCGTAAGAGACTTCTTCCCCGTAAGGACAGTTCCGCAGAGATATATCATCACCGCCTGAAGGATGAACATCAATGAATTGAATATGTTGAATACCCATTTGGGCATCATAAGGAAAAGCTGGACGAGGAAATGAGATAATACTCTTCCGCTGTGGCACTGTCTGTGACTTGCCATTGACGCGAATATGGAGAACACGTCATCTATCCTCCCGGAGGCAGGCGGCGGAACAAGCCCGTCGGGATTGGGACTGTCCCATCCCGTGCTGAAATCAAAGCAGTAGCCGTAATCATCCACCAGCATGCTCGTATGGAAATTACAGTAGAGCATAAATGCAAGAACCGAAGATATGATGATCAGCGGCAATATTATGCGGAGTATTCTGTTCTTACCGGTATCTGCCTTCATATGTTTCCTTCGGTAATTGATGAGTTGAGTATATCACAACAATAAAAAACTGTCCCGATATACGAGACAGCTTGTAGCCTGGTGGTGACCCGTACGAGAGTCGAACTCGTCACTCCGCCGTGAAAGGGCGACGTCTTAACCGATTGACCAACGGGCCTTGTTTGGTAGCGGCAGCGGGATTCGAACCTGCGACCTGCCGGGTATGAACCGGACGCTCTGGCCAACTGAGCTATGCCGCCATTTAAGTCGCCCCCTCGGGCGCTTAAAGATTGTAGCAACTTAGCGGAGTAATGTCAAGAAAGTATTATAAGTTATTACTACTCAAGCCAACTCTTTCTCCACTTTTTGTTGTAAGCATCACGGTGCATTCCCGTGACCGTGTCAAATTCCAGATCCCAATACATCTCGTTGTTGTCAGTATAAAGCGATATACTGAAGCAAAGATGGCCTTCATCGGAGAGGAACGGAACAGCAGATCCTATTACATCATCTCCCAGATTCTGGTGGTAGATATCCAATCCAAGCCAGCTCTTTTTGGGATCCTTCGGGAAATACGAAGCGTGGTCAGTCTCTTTGTTCTCGTCATCCATGGCCTTCTTTACAGTGTTGTATACGAGTTCTCTGAACTCTGCCTCATCAACTCCGTATATTTCCTTCATATCTTCATCTGTGAGGAGTTTGCCGGTCTGTGTTGAGATACGGAACTTATATGTATAGTCGCCTCTCCACAAAGCCCAGTTGTACTCAGGAACCACTACGGTAATGGTCATGATGCCGTTAACAGTATCATAAGAACAGAACGATTCAGACATGGGCGTGAAGTCATTGGCAAGAGAAGGATCAACATCAAGCATTTCGCGGAAGAAATCGAATTCAGCACTTATCTTATTGTTGACTTCGGTCATGTCAAATCCACTGATCTCCACTACGGGGATCGTTACCTTGAATATGCCGGGAACTGTCAGCACTTCGCCGTCCAAGACCTTGACTTCCCTCTCGATGGCAGGCACGACAAATTCCTTGCTCGTCTCCTTAAATACATATCCGCTCACTTCTCCCTCGACAGTGACCGTAACAGTATCGCCTTCCAGAAGTCCCTTATCGGGCGTGACCTTGAATGTGACATCCTTAACAGGGCAGTCAGGGCTCAGCACCACACTTGCCACGGTATCATTGCCTTCCACCTTGACACTTAAATCAGCATAATCGAAAACGTTGATCTCCACAGCCGGCTTTTCTTCGAGCCCTTCAACCACGTATACGATATCTTTATGTTTGAGAACAACACCCGCCTTCTCTTCGAATTCGTCAGTTCCGTCCTGCTCCACCCAGGTAAATCTGATCTCATCGCCGTTAGCCAGCGCCTTATCCTTATCCCAGGAACCTGATACCATCTTGGAGACATCAGCATTCTTTATGTCCTTACTGCTCGGGATCGCAGCATTGATCTTGTCGTAATCGATGGAATAACTCAGCTTGCCCTCGCCGTTATAACCGTCAACCTTGTACTCGATATATTCGTTAAGATCGATCTTAACTTCCTGCTTCTTTGTGAGCTGATTAACGAGAAGCACACCGCCCGCGATGATGGCGCCGCCTCCGATAAGACCTATACCGCCGATCAGCACCTTGCCGCCTGTTGAGGATGCAAGCCCTCTTATGCCGTGAGAGGCAGCCTTGTTTGCCGTGTTCTTAACACCTGCTGCAGCGATATTGCCGGCGGGTGATGAGACCGCTGTCGTTACGGGAGCCGCAGTAACGGCCGGAACTGCCGGAACAAATGACGGTATGGAAGGGATCGGCATTGCGTTGACCTGTGCCGTGAAGAATTTTGTGAGGAACGGTGTTCCGACACCGGCACCGAGAACGATCTTGTTATCGGACAGATACTTCTCAAGCGCCTCCTTGAATTTGTCACGGGCCGACTTAAGCCTTGTTTTCACCGTGCCCGCGGGACATCCCATCTCGGCTGCAATGTCTTCGACCTGCATGTCGTTATAGTAATGCATGAATATGGTCTGATACTGGACTTCGCTGAGGGAGTCCTTGAGTATGTTGTTTATGATCGTCTTCTTCTCTTCGTCCTCCAGGAAAGAATCGGGAAGTCCGTCAACTTCCGTCCAGTCGTCGGACGCGAGATCCAGGTCCATATCATTATCCGTGTAGGATACCCTGTTATGCTTCTGAAGGTAGTTGAGACACTTATTGCGCGCTATTGTAGTCATCCACTTTGAATATGTTCCGGGTTCCTCCAGCTTATCCAGTGTCTGATATATCGACAGGTAAGTATCCTGTGTGAGGTCAAGAGCATCCTCTTCAGATCTTAAGATGCCATAGCACTCTCCGTAAACGAGTCTGTATGTCCCCTCATATATGTCATTGAATACCTCCGTATCACCTGACTGGAACTTTCTGATCTCCTCTGTAATAGCATTGAAATCCATTATTTCACCCTCCGTGTCTTTTTGGTTTTATAACCATAAGACAATCTCAAAAGCATCAGGTTCATTCTTGTTTAAACTTTTTGTTTTGTCAATATTATTTACGATCTAAAAAGGGTGTCCCGGTCATCCGGAACACCCTTGATACGATTACGTCTTCAGTTAAATTACTTAACTTCGATCTCTGCGCCGCAGCCGTCGAGCTTCTTAACGAGCTCATCAGCCTCATCCTTGGAAACGCCTTCCTTGAGGTTAACAGGAGCCTTCTCAACGAGCTCCTTAGCTTCCTTAAGGCCAAGACCCATAACGTCCTTGACTGCCTTGATAACGCCCATCTTGGAATCACCGAAGCTCTTAAGAACAACTGTGAACTCTGTCTGCTCAGCTGCAGCTGCTGCTCCG
>CADBNJ010000067.1 GCA_902795955.1 Oscillospiraceae bacterium | reverse complement strand
GTCAGAACATCCTCGGAGTAGATCGAGCAGTCAATATCAAGATAGAACATGAATTCGAAGTCGCGTCCTGCAATGGGGCGCGATTCTATTTTGGTCAGATTGAGCCCAAGGGAAGAGAACTTGACCAGTGTATCCGACAGCGATCCCGGAGTATGTCCCAAGGCCATCATCATCGATATCTTGGAGGCCCCGGGGAATATCTCGAGATTCTTGGATATGCAGATGAATCTGGTGTAGTTATGATCGGAGTTCATTATGTCATCCCTGATTATGCTGAGCCCGTAAAGGCCGGCGCAGTCAGGAGACGAGATCGCCGCGATGTCACTGCGGTCCGAATCTGCCACCATTCTTGCGGCCATAGCGGTGTTGGCGACAACCGTCACTTTGATCTGCGGATTGTCCTTAAGGAAATTGCTGCACTGGCCGATGGCCTGCTCGTGTGAATAGACTTCCCTGATATCCGTCAGCGTCACGCCGCTTTTTGCCATCAGACGGTGATTGATCTTGAGTCTTATACTTCTTACTATATTGAATTTATGAACGCGCATCAGGTCGTATACTGCGATGACCGAGCCGTATGTGCTGTTCTCGATGGGGAGAACGCCGTATTGGGCGATGCCGTCTTCAACTGCCTTGAACACTCCTTCAAAGCTCTTATAATACGTTATGTCCGCTCCGGCAAAAAGCTTATCCGTCGCGATCTGTGAGTAGGCGCCTTCTACGCCCTGACAGGCAACAAGTGCCGTAGCAGGGAAGGTCTTCGGGGTCTCTTCGATAGCCCTTCTGATCCTGTTCACCAGTTCTGAATCGCCGTCGCCGTAATTGGTCAGTTTATATGATCTGGACAGATTGAACATCGTGGCAAGGAGGATCCTGTCAAAGCTTCCGGCATTGACGAGCATCCCGCGCTCGTATTTGCGGCACTTCAGAGATATCTCTGCCGGCGACATCCCGTCATCCGCGAGCCTTGTCATCTCAAGCCTCTCCTCGAAAAGCTTCTTTATCTCTTCATCTATCTGTTCGATCCTCTTGCCGGGCTCCATATACCATCTCTGCCTTTGTTACCTGATTTTTATTCTTGTATTTAAGACGATTTGCCGTTCTTTGTCAATTCCCGAACGGTATTACCACTTTATTCTACCCTGTCAAGATACTGTCGAAAATAACAAATCTCATTTAAGGTGTTTATTTTTTCTGGACTTGTCACAAAAACATAACAGTTCGAAAGGCATTAAAGAGTAATATAATATTAGGCGGAGGATGATCTAAATGGGTTTACGTTTTATTTTCGCACTGTGGGCGGCAAAGCTGTCGATACCGGTGCTCAAGATAACAGGACATAATGCAACTGACTTTCCGGGGAGCCTGGCCATCAAGCTCTGTCCGGATTTTCTCGAGAGGATAGATAAGCCCGGGACGATAATCGCGGTGACGGGCACGAACGGTAAGACGACGTGCACGAACATGATCTGCGATGCTTTCGAGGCGAGCGGGAGAAAGGTGCTGTGCAACCGCTACGGTTCCAATATTGCGACAGGTCTGTCGACGTGTCTGCTCCAGGCTTCCACGCTGACGGGCAAAGCGAAGCACGACACTGCCGTGCTGGAGATAGATGAGAGATCGGCTCCGAAGATCTTCCCTTACGTAGTGCCGCAGTATCTCTGCGTGACGAACCTGTTCAGGGATTCCATCATGCGCAACGGACATCCCGATTACATAGCGGGGATCCTCGACATGGCCATCCCTCCCGAGACGAAGCTGGTTCTTAACGGCGATGACCTTATATCAGGCAGGATCGCGCTTGACAATCCCCGCGTGTATTACGGCATCGATAAGCTCGATACGGATGTGATCGAGTGTGAGAACCTGCTCAATGACATGCGCATATGTCCCATCTGCGGAAGCAAGCTGGTATACGATTACAGACGCTATCACCATATCGGCAAGGCACACTGCTCCAGGTGCGATTTTAAATCTCCCGAGTACGATTATGAGGGACATGACATCGACTTTGAGAAGGGTACCATAAAGATCAGAGATCACGGGGAAGACGGCGTCTATCACATCTCCAATGACAGTATATTCAATATCTACAACACATGTCTCGTAGTAGCGCTGATGCGCGAGTTCGGTCTGTCGCGCGGGGAGCTTACAAAGGTTATGGAGAGCGTTAAGATCCCGGATACGAGATTCAATGTCAAGAAGGCCGGGTCCATATCTGTAGTCACGCAGTTGGCGAAGGATAAGAATGCTCTCGCCGTATCGCGTGCGACCGACTATGTAAGGAAGTTCCCGGGACACAAGAAGATGTTTCTCCTCATCAGCTGCTACAAGGATGAGAGGCACTGGTCCGAGAACACGTGCTGGCTGTACGACTGCGATTTTGAGATGATGAACGATCCTCTGATGGATCAGCTTATAGTAACCGGACCGAGGGCCCCGGACTTCTACATGAGGCTGCTCTTTGCAGGCATTCCCGAAGAGAAGATATTCTATGAACTCGACGAGCATAAGGCCGCGCGCGAATTCGACCTCAAGAAGGATGATACGGTCTATATCTTCTGCGGTATCGATGCGT
>CADBNJ010000066.1 GCA_902795955.1 Oscillospiraceae bacterium | reverse complement strand
AGTCATTAGATTAACTAATTCAGTTACCTGATAAGCGATCGATTCAACGCTTGCCCTGACTATCTGCGCTCTTCCCGAGCCCCTCGTAAGACCTGTAAGGATCCCCCTCACATCAGCGTTCCAGTAAGGAGCACCGAGGCCTGTGAAGGCAGGCACGAGATATACTCCGTCAGTACCGTCTATCGATTTGCATATCTCATCGCAATCCGAGGGTTTGCCGATCATCCTCATCTCATCCTTGAGCCAGCTGATGACCGATCCTCCCTGGAATACGCTTCCTTCAAGCGCATAATATGTCTCCCCGCCGATCGACCATGCGGCCGAGGTCAGAAGACCGTTCTTCGAGAACACGGGCTTTGTACCGACATTCATCAATGTAAAGCACCCCGTTCCGTATGTGGTCTTGCAGTCACCCTTGCTCAGCGCATTCTGCCCGAACAGCGCCGCCGGCTGGTCGCCTGCAACGCCGGTAATATGAACGCCGTTAAGAGTCATCAGGAGCTCGATCTCTTTCTTATCGAGATCGTAATTGCCGAGTTCCTCCCTGGTGAATTCAACTTCGCCGTAATCATCACACGAAGGCTTGGGGACCGCGAGCTTATCTCTGCGGATCCTGAACAGATCGAGAAGATCATCATCGTAATCCAGCTTGTTGATGTCGAACAGCATCGTCCTTGAACAGTTGGAATAATCCGATGCAAAGCTCTTGCCGTTTGTCAGCCTGTAGACAAGATATCCGTCCACGGTCGCCAGAAGCATATCCTCTGTCGCGGGGACATTCTCATGAAGCCACAGCATCTTCGTGGCAGAGAAATAAGGATCGACCTTCAGCCCCGTCTTGGAGCATATCTCCTGTTCGCGCGATCTGATCTCGCCTCTCCTGCAGATCTCCGCCGTCCTTCTGCACTGCCATACTATGGCATTACAGGGACTCTCTTTGGTATCCGCGTCAAATGCTATCGTCGTCTCGCGCTGATTCGTGATGCCGATGCCGTCGATGTCTCTAACTGCAAATGGATTCTCCGATATAACATTGGATATCGCCTTGAGGACCGAATAGTAGATCTCCCGCGGATCGTGCTCGACGAATCCGGGCTCGGGATAGATCTGCGTTATCGGCACGGAAGTACCCGCCGTAAGGATTCCCTTGCGGTCGAGAAGAAAGGCTTTCGTTGAGGTAGTGCCCTGATCGATACAAAGAATATAGCTGCCCATTATCTGTAATATATCCTGTTGAGATTTGTGTACCAGTCATTATCGATGCCGTCAAGATCTTCCTTCGTGAACCTTACGCGCCAGTTGCCGTTGGCTGTTCCCGGTGTATTCATCCTCGTGTCGGCACCGTATCCGAGCATATCCTGGATAGGTATGATAACAACATCGGCGTGGCTCATCCAGAGCGTCTTTATGATCGAACGGCATGACTTGCTGCGTGTGCCGCCGTCGCCCCAGTTATTGCCTTCGAATCCGCAGTACTCGAGGCAGCAGTTCCTCACCTGCTCAGAGCTGTCCCACAGCCATCCGAGCAGCGTATTGTTGTCATGCGTACCCGTATAGGCAACGCAGTTCTTTGCAAAATTATGAGGCATGAACGAGCTGTCATCTCCGGGATTGAACGCGAATTCCATTACGCGCATTCCGGGGATATTGACTTTGCTCATAAACTCGGCAAGGTCAGGTGTCTGCTCTCCGAGATCCTCGGCAATAAGACGCGATCTGTCGCCGAAAGTCTCATCTATCTTCTTGAAGAAATCAAGTCCCGGTCCCTTCTTCCACTCACCTTCCCTTGCAGTCTTGGCATTAGCCTCGACCTCCCAGTAAGAGGAGAATGCGCGGAAATGGTCGATCCTCAGATAATCGTAGAGCTTATAGCTCTCCTCGATCCTGCTCATCCACCACTTATAGCCGTCCTTCTTATGCTTGTCCCAGTCGTAGATGGGGTTGCCCCAGAGCTGTCCGTCCTCACAGAAATAATCCGGCGGAACTCCTGCAACTTTGTCAAAGATCAAAGCCTCCTGCTTGACCTTCCTGACATCCTTGACAGCATCTGCTCCGCCTTCCTTCTCGGCAGATGCCACTTCCTTCTCATATTCTGCGATGAGCTTTGCCACCTTCTTCGGGTCAGCCATCTTGAACTGGTCTCTTGCACCCCACACATCAGCCGAATCGCCGGAGACGTAGATGGGCATATCGCCGATGATCGCAATACCGCAGTCGTTGATCTCCTTCTTCACCTCAGTCCACTCCGTCAGGAACAGATACTGCACGAAAGCATGATACTTATAATTGTCCGTCTCCCTCATCCGGGCGACTGCCTCAGGAACGCAGTTCTTCAGATCCTCATCAGTCCAGTCCCACCAGGCATTCTGATAATTATCGTCCTTGATCGCCTGATATACGGCAACATCATCTGCCCACTTATTCGCCTTCACGAAAGCATCAACTTCCTTCATCAAATCAGCAGATGCCCTCGAATATGCCTTCCTCAGCAGCTCATCTCTCTGCCCCCTCAGGAAATCATAATCAACGCGCCACTTATTCACATTATATTCGCTTGCAACAACCTCATCCGCCGTAAGAAGGCCCTTCTTCATAAGCCTTCTCGGATCAATAAACATCCAATTCCCGGCGAAAGCCGAGAAACTCTGGTAAGGTGAATCTCCCATCCCGGGATAAGTGAAAGGTAAAACCTGCCAATACCTCATGCCCTGCTTCTGCAGCTGCTTGGCAAAACTGATGGCCTCCTCTCCTATTACTCCGATACCAAAAGGTCCGGGCAACGATGAAATATGCATCAAAACGCCGCCGCCTCTTCTCATTAATTCATCCTCCCAATTATTATAATATGGTCAACCTTGGTATTATAACACACTAGCGAGCAACTTGCTTGCAAGGGTTGCGAGCGCCGTGTGTTATATCGAAGCGCAGCTGAGATATAACTAGCGAGCAACTTGCT
>CADBNJ010000065.1 GCA_902795955.1 Oscillospiraceae bacterium | reverse complement strand
CCGTGCATCGAGAGTCACTCGCCTCTCGATATCGTCATAATAATGCTGGGATCAAATGACTGCAAACGCAAATTCTCGTATTCCTCAATGGATATAGCGGGCGAGATGCAGATCATGCTCGAGAAGGTGAAGTCATACAACGGATTCAGATGTCAGAACAGATTTAAGATCATACTTGTTTCTCCGCCTCTCATCTCGCCGGCTATCAGTGATTCATGGCTGGGAGACTGCTTCGGTTATGAGAATTCCTGCAGACTGTCATCGGAACTGGCATCGTGGTATAAGCAGCTGTCGGAGATGTATGATACGGGATTCATAGATGCTTCGGAATATGCTAAAGCAAGTGACGCCGACGGGTGCCACTTGGACGCAGACAATCAGCGCCTGCTGGGAGAGGCGCTGGCCCGTTATGTTCAGGAAATGGCTTGATCAGTCCTGATCTTCCTTCTGTCTCTTGCGTTCTCCGGCCTTACTGCGCAGCTTCCATGCCGTAAAGCCCATTATGATCAGCAGGACTCCGCCTGCAGCGCCGACTATCCAGTTTTTGTCGGTGATACCGCTGACTATGCATAATGCTGCTATACCGCCGAAAACCACGATAAGGAAAACGCATGCCAGCACTCTGATAACCATCGGCACCTTCTTGTCGCCTGCCGCTTCAAGTGAGCCTTCGACGATCAGCTCGAATAATATCTCAAATATGAAATCCATGGATAATCATACCCCTCTTAAGATTTATACCATATTGTAACGCATATTGATCGAAAATGGGATTGGCACATTATATACAATCTTGCAAAATACATGGAATTTGTGTAATCTGTCTTTGTCTGACATGTTCAGAATCATAAAGTGGAGGGTTAGTTGATATGATCATATGTGCAAGTTGCGGTAAAGCCAACGAAGACGGCGGCAAGTTCTGTATGAATTGCGGGGCACCGCTCCCTATAGTAGCAGGTAAGAATGATGCAGGTGTAAGCGCACCGGAACCCGAGGTTGAAGCTGCGGCTGAAGCAGTGGCTGTTGCGGAGACTGTTGCAGAGGCAGAGCCCGTAATACCCGAGCCTGTTATACCTGAGCCCGTGATTCCTGAGCCCGTGATTCCGGACCCCGTTATTGCTTCACCTGAACCCGAGGCGGTTGCTGCCGCGCCAATAATTGCAGCAGCACCTGTTATGACAGCAGCTCCGGGACCTGTTGCTGCAGCTCCGGTACCGGCACCCGAGCCTGTAATCGCAGCGCCTGTTATGCCTGAACCTCTTATCAAGCCTCAGCCCGTGATCCAGCCTAAGCCGGCAGTTCAGCCTGCTCCTCAGCCAATGCCCGTTCAGAGCAAAGCGCCTGTATCACAGCCCAAAGCTGACGGCAGCGGCAAATTGTCAGGTCTTTGCCTCGCAGGACTTATCACATCTCTATTGTCGATCCTGACATGCGGTCTTACTTCGCTGATCAGTCTTATCATCTCGATAATCGGTGTAGCAAAGATCAAGAAGAACGGCAAGAAGGGCAAGGGTATGGGCATTGCCGGCATTATCATCTCATCGATCCTTCTGATCGCGTGCGCAGCATCTCTCATCCTTGCATTCTTTGTTATGCCCAAGAAGATATACGAGCAGATGAAGGATATGGGATACAAGGAAGAAGCCAAGATATTTGCGGAATGGGTAGGTATCTCCACCAAGAAGAGTGATTCCGGCGACGATGGTGCAGTCACCAGCAACGGCCGCGAGTGGTGGGATTGATCTGAACTGAACATTTACGAGGCTGCCTGATCTATGTGTTAGGTCAGGCAGTTTTAATATAAAGGAGACATTGAATGTACAAGTGTCCACAGTGTGGTAAGAAGAACAAGGACGATGCCAGGTACTGTGATGAATGCGGTGCAACGTTGAAGAAGGAACCGGTTGAGAACTTCTATGACAGAGACAGCGGTTCTGTTACCATGGTCGATTCTGATGCACCCTTGGCTGCCCCGGTGGACTACTCAAAGAGAACGGTATTCGATTTCAGGCCGGATCCGTCATCGCGGGGCAGTTCTTCGTCCGGTTCCTCAAGCAAACAGACGATCAACGTCCTTGCATTAGTTTTGTCACTTCTTTCTCTGTTCATGTGTTTCGGATGCTTAAGCCCGGTCGGACTCATTCTCTCGATCGTTGCCTTTACCTCGGCCGGTAAGTCGAATGAACGTGTTTCAGGTCTTACTGTTGCTGCGTTGATACTGTCAATAATCGGCACGCTTGAATTACTTATGGTACTTCTCGCCGGTTTGCTCGGAAGCAGGTAAGGAAGGGATCAATGAGGGAATTTATCGTTTCGGGCAATCAGAACGGCAAACATGTCGTAAAGGCGGCAAGTGAGGTTTTCGAGTCGCTTGATGCGAAGGACCTCTATAAAGCGCTCAAGCATAAAGACATAAGGATCGACGGCAGAAAGACATCTTCAGACGTTGCCGTTTATGAAGGTCAGCGTGTTGAGGTGTGGCTGCCTGACGGGCTTTTTGACCGGAAGAAGGAGAAAGCTGCCGTAGAGCAGATGTATGCAAAGGTGTATGAATCCGATGATCTTCTGATAGTTAACAAGCGGCAGGGGATCGCCGTTCATTCCGGCAGAAATACGGGAAGTATCAATCTTATCGATGAGGTGAGGAAGGATACGGGGATAAAGTCATGCGATCTCTGTCACAGGATTGATATGAATACCGGCGGTCTGGTAATGATAGCCAAGAATAAGAAGGCTCTTGATGATGCCGTACTGCTTTTTAAGAATAATCTGATAATCAAGAGGTACAGGGCGCTTGTCCTGGGCGTTCCCGGGGAAGGGGAGCCTGTGATATGCGAGGATGATGCCGTCATGCATGAGGTGTCTGCATTCCTTGAGAAGACCAAAAGCGGTTCGGTATATATCCATGACATCAGGCAGGAGGGAGATGTTCCGGTGATCTCGAGATACCGGGTCCTTCATGTGTATAACGGTGCCGGTCCGGACGGCGAGGATGTCTCTGATATTGAAGTGGAGCTTGTTACGGGCAGAACACATCAGATAAGGGCGCAGTTTGCTCATATGGGCCATCCCGTGATAGGAGACGGGCTGTATGGACGGGCAAAGGTCAATAGTGCCTTCAGGGATCCGCAAGGTAACAAAGTCAGGTTCCAGCAGCTTTTTGCTTCGACACTGATCCTGCGTAAGATACCACGGGACAACTGTCATGCAGGTCTTTCCGGAAGAAGATTTGCTCTCAATCCCGAGTTTGGTGTTAAACTATAACGGTTTATTATACTGGTAAAGGAAGATATCAATGGCTGATAACAGACCGATAGGTGTTTTTGACTCGGGCATAGGCGGACTTACCGTACTGCGCGAAATATGGGATCTTATGCCCGGTGAGGGGACTGTTTACTTCGGCGATAACGGAAGAGCCCCTTATGGAACAAAGTCAAAAAGCACCGTAATCAAATACTCTCTGCAGAATATGCATTTCCTGCAGCAGCAGGACGTGAAGATGATAGTTATAGCGTGTAATACTGCCAGTGCCCATGCGTACAAGGCGCTGTCCGAGAAGTCTGATGTCCCTGTGATAGAAGTGGTGACTCCGGGTGCAAGATGTGCGGCAAAGACGACACGCAACGGCAAGATAGGTATTATTGCGACCAAAGGCTCCGTCAACTCCGGGGTGTATAAGGAGGCGGTCGAGAGGTTCGCTGCCCCGGGAACAAAGATCTATCAGCAGGCGTGCCCGCTGTTCGTATCGCTTGCTGAAGAGGGATGGTGGGACAACGAGGTCACATCGATGGTGTGCAGCAGATATCTTACGCCTCTTAAGGAAGCAGGGATAGACACACTGGTGCTTGGATGCACGCATTATCCGCTCCTGTCAGGCGCTATCCGCAAATTTATGGGAGATGACGTTACACTGATCAATGCAGGCAAGGCAGTCGCGCAGGTCGTCAGGGAGACTCTTGAGGATAACGGCCTGTCCTGCGGAGGTACACAAGAGCCGCTCCGCAGGTTCTATACAAGCGATGAGCCTGAGCTCTTTGAGGAAGTGGCCTCCCCGTTCCTCGGCAGAGGGCTTCCTTCAGGGACGCTCAAATACAACACGGACAGGTTCGATGTATGAAGACACTGATAGAGATTACGACAAACGTATATCCCGAGCCGTTCAGAACTTATGCCATGAGAGACGAGAAGGACGGCGTCATCTATTACAAGTGGTGTGAGCAGAGAACTCCCGAAGAGAAGGAATCTCTTTATGAGCTGATACTTGATACCAAAGGAAATAAGGCGACGGTCAAGCGTTCAGGCAACATCAAGTCAGAGATGGAATTCAGGGCGGGAGAGGAGACTCTCGGAGGGATATATACTTTCTACGGGCTTATTCCTGTCAAGATCAATACCGAGTATATGAACATGCCTTCTGCAGTCAGCGAACTCTTCGAAATGAGGTATTCGCTCAGTTCCGGGGATAACGAATTGATAAAAAATACATTTTCGTTAAAAAGGCTCTTGCAAAAAGCAGAACGTTAATGTAATATCTATTAGCATTGTTGAGAAAAGAAGTATCGGAGGTGAAGATAGATGGCACATCCTAAGCGTAAGTGGTCAAAGACAAGAACTGCACGTCACAGAGCAGCTTGGAAGCTTTCATTGCCCGGATTTGTTGAGTGCCCTCAGTGCCATAGCAAGATGCTCCGCCGTAAGGCTTGCAAGAATTGCGGTTATCTGGATGGCAGACAGGTCATCAAAGTCGGCGAAGAGATCTGATCTTTGAATTAACAGAAAGCTACTAACGGAGGCAGTGAGATAATAAACCCACTGCCTTTTTTGAGGTTAAAGGCATGAGTAAACCTGTTGTTGCCATAGTAGGACGCCCTAATGTAGGGAAATCAAGTCTGTTCAACACTCTCTACGGAGAGCGTATATCCATTGTTCACGACACACCCGGCGTGACAAGGGACAGGCTTTATGCGCCTGCAAACTGGCGCGGCAGGGAATTCATAATGATAGATACCGGCGG
>CADBNJ010000064.1 GCA_902795955.1 Oscillospiraceae bacterium | reverse complement strand
TACGAGGTTTCATATTCTCATTCCATATGCCGTTGTTCTTTATATTATACGGTGTAACTTTCAGATTCTCTGATTATAAACGATCTTTTGTATTCTCTTGATCATCTTGATATCGTGTCATTTATCAGAGATCATGCTGTCGCAGTTTTATTTTGTGCCGGTGCGGATTATGATATCGGCAGCTTTCATGTCAGTTCTGTCAGCATGACCTGGTTCCTGTTCGTTCTGTTCTTCGCTTCTGTAATAATCGATTTCTGTCATCTGCACTTCACCACTCGAATAAATGTTCTTTTTTATTCTCTTTTGTCTGCTGCCGGTTTTTTGATCATCTTTTACGGATTCGGGCTTCCGTTTGCCCTGGAGACAGTATTCCTCGTCATTCCTTTTATCATCAGCGGCAGATTATTATTAACTAAGATCAAAGTCTCTGATTTGAGGATTATTGCAATAAGCCTGATCTCATGGATAGCTCTTTTCTATGTTATCGCGGGCATTACCAACACCTATCTTGAGATTGCCGGAAGAAGATTTCCGTTATTTCCTCTTTGTCATATAGCTGCCGTCGCAGGATCTGTATTTATTTGCGGGATTTGCGGATGGTTTACTAAGCTGAAATTCATATCGGCACCTTTTGTTACCCTCGGTAGATATACTCTTTGGGTGCTTATCGCTCATTTATTTGATTACACTCTGTTCTTTATATGGGATATCTCGGATAATAATTATCTCAATGCAGTGATCAGGATTACCGTCGACATTATTCTGGCTTTTATAATATATAAAAGCAGACAGTTGATCCTGTCTGCTTTTGGTAAGAAATCATTAAAGCTTAATTAATATCAGATCTGTGCAAGAGCCTGCTTGATATCCTCAATAAGATCATCGGCATCTTCGAGACCTATGGACAATCTGATGAGATCGGGAGCTACGCCTGCTTCTCTGAGCTGATCATCTGTAAGCTGCCTGTGTGTATGGCTTGCCGGATGAAGGAGACAAGACTTGGCATCTGCAACGTGTGTAACGATATTGATCAGCTTGAGTGAATCCATGAACTTGATGGACTGCTCCCTTCCGCCCTTAATACCGAAGCACATTACACCACAGGAACCCTTGGGAAGATACTTCTGCTGGAGTTCATGATACTTATCACCTTCAAGATCAGAATAATGAACCCATGCGATCTTGTCATTATTTGCAAGGAATTCAGCTACTTTCTTAGCATTCCTGCAGTGTCTCTCCATACGGGCCGAGAGTGATTCAAGACCGATCTGCACATAATAAGCATTCTGCGGAGCCTGGATCGAACCGAAATCACGCATAAGCTGTGCAGTTGCCTTGGTTATATACGCGCCCTTGCCGAAAGCCGTGGCATATGTAAGACCGTGATATGATTCATCCGGAGTCGTAAGTCCGGGGAACTTATCAGCACTTGCCATCCAGTCAAAGTTGCCTGAATCGACGATGGCACCGCCGACGCTTGATGCATGACCGTCAATGTACTTTGTCGTTGAGTGTGTAACAATATCTACGCCATGCTCGATTGGTCTGCAGTTGACCGGTGTAGCAAATGTATTATCCACTATCAACGGGATTCCGTTATTGTGCGCCAGCTTTGCGAACTTATCGAAATCAAGTACTGTACATGTAGGATTTGTGATCGTCTCGCCGAAGATGCACTTGGGATTGGGCCTGATGTACTTCTGGAGTTCTTCAAGGGGAAGATCCTGATCAACGAATGTGCACTCGATTCCCATCTTCTTCATTGATACACCGAAGAGATTATATGTTCCACCGTAAATAGAAGACGAAGAGATGAAATGATCACCGCATTCGCAGATATTGAATACGGCATAGAAATTAGCTGCCTGGCCGGATGATGTGAGCATTGCCGCAACGCCGCCCTCCATCTCGCAAAGCTTGGATGCCGCACCGTCGTTTGTGGGATTCTGAAGCCTTGTGTAGAAATATCCGGATGCCTCCAGATCAAATAATTTGCCCATCTCCTCAGAGGTTGAATACTTCCATGTTGTGCTCTGATAGATCGGAAGCTGTCTGGGTTCGCCGTTGCCCGGCTTATAACCGCTCTGTACACATTTTGTGTCAATATTCATGTTAACCACACCTTTCTTATAAAGCTGTATTAATTATAATTATTTATTCATCTCCTGCAATACTCATGTCGGTTACGTGTACTGACGGACAGAAGAATTCGCCTCTGGCTCCGGGAACGTTGATAACATCTGTACCGACATCGGCGATCTTATTAAGCAGCTCATAGAAATTGCCGGATATGGTTATCTGTTCTACAGGCCTTCCCCTCTTCCCTTCTGATATGACAAATCCTTCTGCAAGAAGTGAGAAATCACCGCTTATTGCATTGACTCCGGCATGAAGTCCTGATACTTCGGTAATGATAAGACCTGAACCGGCTTTGCTTAACAGCCCGTCAAATCCGAGCGTTCCGGGCGTCACAACGAGATTGGACACTCCGATCCCGCCGCCGAATCCGTTGCCGGTAGACTGCCTGTTCTCCTTGTTGGCAGTCTTGAGATTATACAAAGCCGTCTCAAATACGCCGTTATTTATAATTGCCTTATCATAGGTCAACACACCTTCAGCGTCGAATGGTATCTTGGTCAGAGCCTTCTCATACATCGGGATCTCTTTGAGTGTAAAGATGTCGGATGCGATCTTCGTTCCGACCTTGCCGGCCAGAAGCGATAAGCCTTTCTGCATGCTGTATGATGAGAAATTGCCGAAGAAAGCCTTGAATAATGAGACAAATGCCTCGTTCTTAAAGACTACATTATAATTACCTGAAGCGACCGAAGAAGCACCGAACTTTGACAGGAGATTATCACTGACGGTATCAACAAAACTGCTAAGATCGAAGTCATCAATATCCTTGCCGATCCAGTAATGACCGCCGCTCTTGACTACTCCGTCACGCTCTGCTCTCGCCCCGGCATATAAGGACACTCCGTCCTCATCGGTATAAGCCGTAAGACCTTTTGTGTTCATCATAATGGCCGGGCCTCTGGAACATACGAGTGACAGGTAATCCACCTGTTTGACGGCAGGATCAAGATCCAGTATGGCCTTCTCGATAGCAAGTCCGAGCTCCTTAAACTTCTCGTAAGTATTCTTGTCATAAGCCCCCGACATCTGGGAGAAGTAAAGATCTTTGTGATCGGGATCGCAGTAAATAAAATCCGGGTCATCATCATCGAGCACTTCACAGTTCTCCATTGCACCGCGCAGAAGATATGATACCGTGTCTCCGTTAATGATATTCGTTGAACACGTGCCCATCTGTCCGTTCTTGAGCCCCTTGAACGTAATCCCGGAATCACGGCTGTTCTCGTAAGAAGATACTTCCCCGCCCAGTATGTCAACGCTCATTGATTCGTGATCGCTGTAGGATGCAGATGCTTCATCAAAACCGTAATCTTTTGCTTTATCTATCAGTTCCTTAATGATTACTTTAACATCATCAATATTCATCGCATCATTCCTCCCTTCCGCCGACGAGGATCGACGAGACTCTGATCGTAGGCTGTCCCACCGTAACGGGAACGCTACCGGATGACGCTCCGCATACACCTGCCGACAAAGCAAGATCATTGCCGACCATGTCAATGTTCATGAGGATCTCCGGGCCCTTGCCGATAAGCGTAGCACCTCTTACCGGTTCGGCTATCCTGCCGCCGCGTATCATGTATGCCTCGTTTACAGCAAAGTT
>CADBNJ010000063.1 GCA_902795955.1 Oscillospiraceae bacterium | reverse complement strand
TTCAATGGCATATTCCACATGACCGGTGAGGAATACAATATTAAGTTTCTCATGCTTTGCCCGGAGCTTCCTGGCCAGTGATATGCCGTCGATCTCAGGCATCTCTATATCAAGGAATACAAGATCATAAGGCTCCTTATCACATTCTCTCAGGAGCCAGTTGCCGTTCGAGAATGTGTCGATATCATATTCGCAGGAAGTACCGAGCCTGCCCAGCAGGCTCTTAAGCTCGATCCTGTATTTCTCCTCATCATCACAAACTGCTATTCTCATAGATTGTTAACCAGTTCCTTGTACAGATCCCCACGATGCTCGAAATGCCTGAAATGATCATATGACGTTCCTACACTGGACATGATCACAATATCGCCAGCCTTAGCGACAGACTTAGCCTTCTTAACTGCTTCTGTCATCTTTGCAAGTGCAATATCACGTGTCTTAGGCAGTTCATACACCTCATCCCCGCCTTCTATGACATACACCTTGTACTTGCGCCCGTTAGCCTCTTTGGCAAGTATCTGTTCGATCAGTCCCGCATTGCTTCCGTAGATTACGATCCTGTCAGAGAACTTAAGTATCGCATCGCCAAGACCCTCATACACACACTGTTTATCTTTGCCTCCGCAAAGAAGCACACCGTGCATTCCCCTGTCGGTCAATGCATTCATGGTATTTATCGTTCTGTTGGGTGAAGTGTCTATTGACGAATTGTACCACCTGACACCGTCGAGCTCTCTCACCAGCTCGATCCTGTGAGGCACACCTTTGAATGACTTGGCAACAGTAATGACATCATCTGTTCCGACCAGGTCTGAAGTGAGCGCGATCGCTGCAAGATAATTCTGCACATTATGATCTCCCGGTATGAGGATCTCTCCTTTGCGGATGATCTTAGTAACACCTGCCGGCGTCTGAAGACACAGCCAGCCGTCCTCATCAACGAATGCAATGTCTGCACCGGGATATGTATTCCTGAGATTAACGCATGTATCGCCTGCAAAATAAGACACCCTGCCTCTGGCTGTATTGCGCATATCATAAGTAAGATCGTTCGATGCGTTGAGAACGAGTTTGCCGGTGGCTCCCTGCGAAGCGAAGATATTTGTCTTTGCACTGATATATTCCTGATAATCATAATGGAAATCAAGATGATTCGGCGTAATATTGGTGATTATCGCATTGTCAACACTTCTCTTCATTCCAAGCAGCTGGAAAGAAGACAATTCAAGTATGACCTTGTCATCCGGCGTGATCTTATCTATCTGATCGAGGAGCGGGGTGCCGATATTGCCGCCGAGATAACAATTATATCCGGCAGTCTTCAATATCTCGTACACAAGTGTCGTCGTGGTTGTCTTGCCGTCGGATCCCGTAATACCGAAGGTCTCAGCCGGGCACAGATCCAGGAAGAGTTCCATCTCCGTGGTAAGAACAGCCCCCTTGCGTCTTTGTGCCTCAAGACCGTCAACCGTAAATCTCATCTTCGGGGTCTTGAAGACAATGTCGAACCTGTCCTTAAACATGGGATTAAGGTAACCTTCTCCCAACGACCATTTAACATCAATTCCCTGTTCCTTGAAATCACTTACGACCTTTGCTATGGCAGGTTCCGATTCATCATGCATATCGAAAGCCGTAATGTCGACACCAAGCCCGTACAGCCATTTAATAAGCGGTGTATTTGATATTCCTACTCCGCAAACCGCCGCCTTGCGGCCCTTTATAAAACGCTTAAACCTGTCCAGTTTAATATTATTCAACGCCTAATCCTCCATATGCTTCGAACAGATTTGAATAGAAACCTCCCCGTCTGATAAGCTCCTCATGAGTTCCGGTCTCTGTTATCCGTCCTTTATCGATCACAATAATCTTATCACAATCTACTATAGTTGACAGTCTGTGTGCTATTATTATTCCCGTTCTGCCGGACAGAACCTCCTTGACGGCTCTCTGTATCTTTACCTCGGTAAGGATATCGACAGAAGATGTTGCCTCGTCAAGTATAATGACTGAAGGATCATATGCCATGATCCTGGTAATACTGAGAAGCTGCTTCTGCCCTTCGGATATATCGTCCCTGTCACCGCCGATCACCTCGTCATACCTTCCCGGAAGGTTGTCGATAAAAACATCGGCACCTGTCCTGGAGGCTGCCTTTCGGCATCGGTCATCATCGAGATCCGGGATACCGTACTTTATATTATCCTTTACAGATCCAAGACTAAACCAGTTATCCTGTGCGACCAGCCCTATTACGTTCCTCAGTTCCCGGCGGGAGATCTGATAAATGCTCCGGCCGTTGATCAGGATATCTCCCGAATCCGCCTTATAGTATCTGAGCAGGAGATTAATTACAGTCGATTTGCCGCCGCCCGTAGGACCGACGATAGCGGCTTTCTGACCGGGCTCGATCACAAATGAGACATTCTTAAGAACAGGTGTTCCCGGAATATATGAGAATGTGACATCCCTGAATTCGATCCTGATATTCTCCCTGTCTTCAATTACATCAGGCAGATCGTCCTCCCTGACTATCTCCTCCTCATCAATGAACTTATAAAGTCTGTCGAGGCAGGCAAAGCTGTCGGACAGTTCAGTAAACACCGATGACAGATCGTTGAACGGCTTCATGAACTGATTGGCATACATTAGAAGCGAACTCATGATTCCGACTGTCATATTACCGGAGATCACGCTCAAAGCACCTATCAGAGCGACACCGGCATATATGAGTGCATTGATGAATCTGGTTGAAGGATTTGTTATAGATGACAGGAAAGTCGCTTTAGACGCAGTTTTACGATAATTCTCATTCAGCTCTCCGAAGCCTGCGACGGTTCCTGATCTCAGGTCATAGATCTTGGCTTCGCGGAATCTGGCACATGCTTCACCTATGTAGGAGGTCTGTTCTGCCCTGATGTCTGACGCCTTCTTAAATGACTTGTACGATCTGTTGGATATCATATAAGCGACGATGAATGACACCGGTGTGAACAGCAGAACATAGAGTGCGATCCTCCAGTTCAGCATCAACATGATAACAAGCGTCACGCCTATCGACACGATGCCGCAGAAGAACTGGTTAAGGAACAGTATCATACCGTCTCCTACAGTCTCACAGTCATTTATGACAAGACTCTGGATCGATCCTGATTCACTTCTGTCTATGTAAGATATCGGCAGTTTCCTTATCTTTCCGTAAGCTTCATCCTTGAGGCGTGTTATAAGATCATAAGACAGCTTATTATTGATCCTGAGCATTATAAGCTGAGCCAAAGCACCGGTTGCGGCAATCGCTGCTATAAGGATTACTCCCTTCAGTATTCCGTCCATATTGCCGGCAGTACCGCCGCCGATGAGATCTATAGTTCTGCCCGAATAATAGGGTATCAGCATAGACAGCGCCGCGTAAGCACACGCAAGTACAAAAGACAGTATAACAAGTCCCTTCAGCTTTCCCATATACCCGGTGATGCGCCTGACGGTCTTCATCTTACTCATCAGCCGTCACCCCCTGCAGCCTGCATAGCTCCCTGTAACCTGACGACATCTTCATAAGTTCTGAGTGAGGCGCGAAGCAGCTGATCCTGCCATCCTCAAGAAGCATTATCCGGTCACATTCCTTAACCGTTTTTATCTTTTGGGATATCATGATAACAGTGGGATGATTGCTCAGAGCATTGAGATTATCAAGGAACCTCCGTTCAGTCCTTGCATCGAGAGCGGATGTGGAATCATCGAATATAAGGATGCCCGGTCTGCCCGCAATAGTTCTTGCAATATTGATCCTCTGCTTCTGGCCGCCGGACAATCCGCTTCCGAGAGCGTAGATCTTATAATCAAGGCCTTTATCCTTTGAATCGATAAATTCTGAACTCATGGAGATATCGGCAGCTTCCTTTATCATCTCGCCGGTAATATATTCTCTTCCGAGTGATATATTGTATCTTATGCTTCCGGTAAACATCCCGGCCTTCTGAACACACATTGACACCGATCTTGCTCTGCTCATATCAGTAAGATCTGCGATATCCGTATCATCTACTCTGATAACTCCCGATGTGGGTTCGAGAATTCCCGAAGCAAGCGATGCCAGCGTAGATTTGCCTGAGCCCGTCTTACCTATTATTCCGATCTTCTCACCTGCACACACTTCGAAATCAAGGTCCGACAGAGAATAATTATTGGAACCGGGATACTTAAAAGACACTTTGTCGAAAGCGATCTTGTGTGCTTCAGAGACGTTGTCAATGCTTTTGCTGCCGCACTTATCCCTGCTCAACGCAAAGAACTTCTCAACTCTTCCGGCGCAAACAACAGATCTGCTGACGTTAACTATAAGATTTGCAAACTTTATAAGCTCTACAAGTATCTGGGACATGTAATTATAGAGTGCTACAACCTGCCCCTGCGTAAGGTCTCCGTAAGATACATTGATGGCACCGCGGTAGATAAGAAGGCATATGCACAGATTCACGATAACGAATGTCACGGGATTAAGCAGTGATGATACG
>CADBNJ010000062.1 GCA_902795955.1 Oscillospiraceae bacterium | reverse complement strand
TACGCGTGCTACTGCATCCTTACGACGGCCTGTTCCATAGTAGTAAACCTTTGTGGATTTCTTAGCCATTTATCTTGTCCTCCATTAACCTTCGAATGTGTAAGCTTCAGGCTTCTGAGCTGTCTGCTCGTGCTCTGCGCCTGCATATACGTGAAGCTTCTTGAACATCTGGCGGCCGAGGGAATTCTTGGGAAGCATTCCCTTAACTGCGAGTTCCAGAGCCTTCTCAGGGTTCTTAGCCATGAGGTTCCTGTAAGAAGTCTCCTTGAGACCTCCCGGGAAACCTGTGTGATAGCGGTAGAACTTCTGATCGAGCTTCTTACCTGTCAATACCATCTTGGATGCGTTAATAACCACTACATAGTCGCCTGTGTCGATGAAAGGTGTGTATGTGGGCTTGTGCTTGCCGCGGAGAAGTCTTGCGACCTCTGTTGCAAGGCGACCCAGAGTCTTGCCTTCTGCATCGATCAAAAGCCATTTTCTGTCAACCGTAGCAGCTGTTGCAACGTATGTCTTCATATGTCCTGATCTCCTTATAAATAGTAAACAAATTACGGGCACCCTCATGGGCGCCCGATTATAATACTAGGTCATTCCGGCAATGTCAAGGCTTTACAGTAAAAAATCTTAACAATTCTTCGATAATCTTCGAAATTCGCCTGATTTCTACCGTATTTATGTCTTGTAAGGGAAATCTTTGTCCACAACGCAAGTCGCAGGATGTACCCAGCGCTGTACCGACTGCGTGGCGCGCTCGGGATAGATATCCTTATTAAATACGTGTCCTCCGCCTACATAGAGTATCTCCTGATCGGTCATCATGAACCAGAAATCCTTCGCAACACCCCACGGATACGCATCACAGTGATACCATCCGCCATTAAGATAGCACAGGCACCAGTAGTGCGTCTTGCCGTTATATGCACTCTTCGGATATCTTGTAACGCATATATTCTGGATGCCGGCCCTGTCGAGAAGCGCCTTGCAGCATGCCCATGATCCGTAGCATGACGCCCTTCTCGTCTTGAAAGCCTTTATCGCGGCATTTGCCCAGGAACTGTAGTCGGATGTACCTCTTGAAGGTCCGATATGCTTGCGCACCCAGTAGAATATGATCATTGCCTTCTGCACATCGTTCATGTTGCCGTCAACAATGCCGGAGAGTATCTTATCCGCCATCGCATACGCCTGTTCGATCGACGTCTCGTCATCAAGAGTTGTAGCACCTGCCGTCTTTATCGACACTATGCTGACATTGACCGTTACCGAGCTGGAATTACCGCACTCATCCGTCGCCGTATATACAACGGGATACTGCCCCAGCTGTGACATATTAACGGCCGACGTGTCAACCTGAAGGATGGGATTGGGATCAAAGTCATCAGTTACGGTTATGCCGTCACGGTATGTGATCTCGCTTCCGTATGTGAGGTTGAAATCATGCGCTCCGCTTATCACGGGCGGCGTATGGTCATCCTTGATATATACGGGCACCTGAACAACGCTTGAATTATCGTAGCCGTCAGTCAGCTTCACTCCAAATACATGGCGTCCTCCCTGCTTAAAATCAAATGAAGGATCCTCAAATTCTATCTTGCACCCGGACAGATCGAAAACATCCTTGACGCAGGCAGCGGGATCGGGAACCTCTCCGGCATATATCTCCTGCGGTACGGGATTAGCCGTGGGAGCCGTAAGATCTACAATGTTCAGTACCGACTCATACTGCCTGTCACCTATCCTCAACTGAATGGGATAAGAACCTACTTTGGATGTATCGATGGATGACAGATCCGTTATCATCTCAGCATCTGCCGGAACCTCCGTAAAGAAAGAGGAAATATCAACATGGTGTGCGTATTCCATTGTTACTTCATGGAACACGCGCTTGTCCAGCGTTGCTAACTCCTTATTGTAAACGTATACGCAAACGACCGCACCGATCCCCAGTCCCAGCAGCAGAGGGATCACGATCAATGAGGCAACCTTCTGCGCTATGAGAAGCTTCCTCTTGATCTTATAAGCCGTAAGTCCGGATGACTTGTGTTCGTAAGTACTCATCTGTATCCGTTATTCTCTCCTTCATGTGAGGGATCACCGGCCTTGAACAGGTGCACTTATATCCCTCTTACTCTTAACACAGAGCGGTTATCATTCCCTTTACAACGGTTTGGTATTTTACCATAAAATGCCCTTTTTCTCAATTCCCGCGGGGTGTTGAATTGACAAATAGAGCGGTGTGCGGCAGGTGTTTTCTATGCGTTTTGACGACCGTAATGAACTGATAAACAGATAATAAAGGCGCCTCATTCTTAATAGAGACGCCTTTATGGACTTCTATTGTAGTCAGATCACTCTCCGCCGCCCTGACCATCCTCAGGAGGCTCAGTCGTATTGTCTGCCGGAGTGTCCGTCTTCTGCGCCGGGGTCGTCGGGGTTGCCGTCGTCTCTGCAGCTGTAGTCGGTGCCGCAGTCGCCGTTGCCGGTGCCGTCGACGTGGGCTTTGCCGTAGGCGTCGATGTTGACGGCGACGAGGTCGGTCCTGCCGTAGGCGGAGGTGTCTCCGGTGACTCCGTAGGTATCGGTGTCGGCGTAGGTGTTACGAGAACAAGACCGGGCTTGATCGTTCCTGCGCTGTAGTTAATATACTTCTGCACTGATATTGTCGAACGTGCAGGGAGATTCGAGTTGATGAAGTTATGCTGACCGGGAGCCTTCTTGATCTCCGCATCGGTCATCATGTAACTGAAGTAACCCTGAGTAGCATCGCAGTGATACCATCCGCCGTTAAGATAGCACAGGCACCATACGTGAACTCTCGAAGACCCGGATCTCCATACCTTACGGTTAGGTATGCCGGCGACATCACAGAGCGCCTTACAAGCCGCCCACTGTCCGTAGCATGATGATCTTCTGTTGCCGAATGCCTGACATGCAGCGGCTGCCCAGGATGTATGGTCAACGCCTCTCTTGTTGAAAGCGATATTACGGTTGACCCAGCGGAAGAGCTTAAGTCCCTTGAGAACATCGCTCATGGAGCTGTTGCATACCGAATTATAGACTTTCCTTGCTGCAGCATAAGCATCAGCCGTCGTGGCACCACTGTAATCCTTGCTGCTGCCGCCGCCGCTGCCGCCGCTGCCTCCGCCGGAAGGACGGGGTGTGGGCGTAGGCACGGAACCGTCATTCTCGATTACCGTGACATTGACCGTCACTGCTGTCTCATTGCCGGCCTTGTCAGCTGCAATGATAAGCAGCGGATATACGCCGGGGGTCATGTAATCTATATCCGAATCATCCGCGATAAGTGTCGGATTGGGATCCATGTCATCTGTAGCGGTAACTCCTGACAGAAGATCAGGCTCCATACCGGCCATGAACTCAAAATCATGAGCACCGAGGATTATCGGAGCATTGGCATCTGAAGTGCACTCGAAGGGAACCTGAACAACGCTCTTATTACCATAGAAATCAGTAAGGACGATATCGACCAGGACAGTGCCTCCTGCACTGATGTCCGTTCCTTCTGCATAAGTGACGGTAACTTCGCTCTTATCCTGAATGTTGGTTACACACAGGTTAGGATCGGGAAGCTCCAGTGAATAGACGGTCTGCGGTACGGGATCTGCCGTAGGCGGAACATCATCTATTACGTTAAGAACAGCAGAGACCTTGTGACTTCCGTTGGCAACGGTCAGCTTATATGAAGCGATCTGGGACATATCTATTACAGACACGTCAGATATGAATTTGAGATCGGATGCTGCCGTACCGTCCTCTGCAAAAAGGTCAACTGACAGCGGCGTATCATATGTCACCGTGACCTCAGTCTTGATGCCGTGGGAAGAACCCGAATTACTGAAGATAGCACAGCTTGCCACAGTAACGACAACAACGGCCATGACCACCGGCAGTGCCACCTGGAGCAGCGGATTAGTCACACCCAGCTTCCTGAGGAACTTCATGAATCCGCCCTCAGGCTTCTTATCACCGTAAATGTTAATATCTTCTTTGCTCATAACAGACCATTCCGTATTACGCTAAATATCCCCAAAGTTCACGTTATTATAACACTTCATCGCAACTATTGCGCTGTTTGGACCGTTTTCACACCATTTTGCCACGAAAATGACTTATTGGCGCCCTGATAGTGACAAAAGACGGCACAGCACATAAGTACCATACCGTCTTGTGAACATCAGATCAGATCTGTCATACAATGCTGTTGTATACGATGCTTGTAACAACGCCATCTTCAGTGATGATAACGAGCATTGTATCGTTCTTCTCATAAGTAAGAGCGCCGTCGATATCAGATGTGGGCGTTCCGTACTTAGCCTTAACATCATCAGCGGAGTTGCCGATGAAGATACCCTCAGGTGTTCCTACGGAATCGTTGTAGAGAACGATAGTAGAGATAAGGTCCTTGTTGCCGAGAGGGATCGTGCTGATAACATAAGAACCGTTGTCATATGTATAAGTCTTTGCCATACCGATACCTGCGCATGAAGGTGCCTCAAAGTAGATGGGATCGTTCGGAAGTGATGAGAGAACCTTGTTCAGGTCGGCATTGGGACGAAGCTTAACGTTATTTACTACAAAATAATAACCTTCGTCATCAGCATTAGCCTCGTGGATCTCACCTGACTGCTGGCTTCCGTTGGCACCTGTTGAGATAACCTC
>CADBNJ010000061.1 GCA_902795955.1 Oscillospiraceae bacterium | reverse complement strand
TTGTATACAAGGGATTCCTGTATCTGTCTTCAACCAGAACAAGACCCGACGCAGACGACATCCCGATAACGGCAGTGTTCCGTGAGTATATTATTCCGTACCTTGCTTTTACCGGATTGCCCAGAGGACCTGTTACTTCCGCCTCAGCGTAACTGCAGCTGCCGCCGGACGAATCGACAAAACATTCCACCAGCCCCTCACCGCCGTCGGAGACCGATCTTACAGCCACATCAGCACCGGGCATCGCAGATATGATCCCCTCATATACAGCATCACCGGCCTGCCGGGATGTCAGGCTTCCTTTGAACGAATCCATTGCTATTACTATTCTCATGATATTAATATTACTTGTACATTCTGATGCTTTCAATTACAATCTAACGGCAAACGGAGTCATGACATGAGAAGATCTGAGCCCAAGGGAATAATTCTTTTACTTATGACCGCCCTTATCTGGGGCATCTCCTTCGTTGCCCAGAGTGTGGGATCAGAGTCGCTTGAGCCGTTCGCATATAACGGGATCAGGACACTGACGGGGGCTGTGGTCCTGGCTGTCTTCACCGGTGCCGCCGAATATGTTAAGCGCAGGACTCTAAGGAATATGGTAAGCCGCAGGCTTCTTGTCCGGGGATCGGTCCTGGGGCTGGTATTCACGGTTGCATCCAATCTCCAGCAGTATGCTTTCATGTATTCATCGGCCGGCAAGATCGCGTTTATAACCGCGTTCTACATATTTTTCGTGCCGGTCATGGGAATGTTCTTCGGCAGGAGAGTCCACCCTGCCATGTGGCTTTGTGTTGCAGCCGCGGCCGCCGGTCTGTATCTGCTCTCCGTCAGGGAAGGCGACTTTGCCGGCATTAACAAAGGTGATATCCTCGCACTTGCATGCGCTTTCTTCTTCTCGATCCACATCCTGCTTATCGACAGATTCTCGTCGGGATCGGACAATATGGAAGGTGTCAAATTATCCTGTATACAGTTTGCCGTGGCGGGAAGTATTACGAGCGTGCTGATGCTGATATTCAACCGTCCGACGTTCACCGCCATCCGGGATGCTTCAGTACCGCTTCTCTATTCAGGCATAATGAGCTGCGGCGTCGCATATACATTTCAGATCGTCGGGCAGAAATACACAAAGCCCGTGCTCGCATCGCTGCTGATGTGTTTGGAGTCTGTTTTCGCCGTGATAGCTGCGGCGCTCCTGCTTAAAGAGATCCCCTCCGCTAGGGAAGGGATCGGATGTGCCGTTATGTTCGCCGCGATAATCGCATCACAGGTCATCGAATTCAGGACAGGTCCTTCTCCGGATGCCCGCAAAGATTGACATTATTTGGCAAGACGCTTCTCGATAGCCTTGATAACAGTCTTCAGCGCCTTGATCCTGGCGTACTTCTTGTCGTTGGATTCGAGGACATACCACGGTGCGTACGACGTGCTCGTCTTCTGGATCATCTCATCCACTGCCTCTTCGTACAGGTCCCATTTCTCCCTGTTACGCCAGTCCTCATCAGTGATCTTCCACTGCTTCTCAGGCGTATTCTGGCGGTCGGTAAAGCGCTCCAGCTGGGTATCCTTATCTATCTGAACCCAGAACTTGATGACTACCGCGCCCCAGTCTACGAGCTCCTTCTCGAATTCGTTGATCTCGTTATATGCTCTCTGCCAATCGTTCTCGGAACAGAATCCTTCGAGACGCTCCACCATTACACGTCCGTACCATGTGCGGTCGAAGATCGCAATATGACCGTCCTTGGGAAGCCTTCTCCAGAACCTCCACAGATAGTGACGCGCCTTCTCGGCAGGTTCGGGGCTCGCTATGGGATGAACCTCGTATCCTCTCGGATCGAGCGCAGCAGCTATCCTCTTGATATTGCCGCCCTTGCCAGCCGCATCCCATCCTTCATACGCGATTATAACAGGGATCTTCTTGTGATAGATCTCGTTGTGCAGCTGCGAGAGGCGGTCCTGAAGCTCATCGAGCTCCTTGCGGTATTCCTCCTCCGTCATCTGCTTGTCCAGAGGAATCTCCGCCAGCTTAGGCATCTTCTTGAGCGCGAAAGTATTCTGCAGAATGGGTGCCATCCTCTTCGCCTCCGCGTTCTTCAAAGCCGTATCGATGCTCGCGATAAGTATCTCCGTCATCTGGAGTTCGGCCCACTTCTTGCTGGATGAATCAATGAAATACCAGGGTGCCACGAACTGATTCGTCGCCTCAATATATTCGTCAAAGACGTTCAGGCACTTATCGTAATGCTTGTTCTGCCATCTGTCAGAATC
>CADBNJ010000060.1 GCA_902795955.1 Oscillospiraceae bacterium | reverse complement strand
GTTTCCACCATAGACGGCGCAGTAGTTCAGTCTGGTTAGAATGCCGCCCTGTCACGGCGGAGGTCGAGGGTTCGAGCCCCTTCTGCGTCGCCACAGACCGACCCATAAAACGGCCGGTCTTTTTTGCCCAGATAGCTCAGTCGGTAGAGCAGGGGACTGAAAATCCCCGTGTCGGTGGTTCGATTCCGCCTCTGGGCACCAAAGCCACTCTGATGAGTGGCTTTTTTATTGTCATTTCGTCAGGCTGGAGTATAATTCTACACGTAATAATTTATTATGGGGTAATATGTATATGGATACAAACTGCATCAAAGACAGTTACGCCAAGTCATCTTCGGAAGTAATCGGGATCCTGAAGACTGACGCGGCAAAGGGCCTTACGGCTACAGAAGCTTCCGCAAGGCTCGAGAAGGTCGGCAAGAACACGCTCGGCGAAGAGAAGAAGGTCCCGCTCTGGAAGAGATTCGCTGCTCAGTTCGCTGATGCCATGGTAATAATCCTTATCGCCGCTGCGGGTCTGTCCGCTTTTATGGCGATGTCAAATAACGAGGGTATCGACGGCTGGATCGACGTCATCGTTATCCTTGCGATCATCATTCTTAACGCCGTGCTCGGCGTATATCAGGAAGGCAAAGCCGATCAGGCTCTTGCGGCCCTCAAGAAGATGAGCAGCCCCAAGACGAAGGTCATAAGAGACGGTGCAGTTACCGTGATCGACTCTGAGGACATCGTTCCCGGCGATATCATATCCATCGATGCAGGCGATTCCATCGCAGCCGACATAAGACTTATCACTTCGTCGTCACTTAAGGCCGAGGAGGCATCCCTTACAGGTGAGTCGGTTCCGGTCGACAAGAATGCCGATGAAGTTCTCGCTCCCGACTGTTCGATCGGCGACAGGTCCAATATGCTGTTCATGGGTACGGCCGTAACATACGGAAGAGCAACAGGCGTAGTTATCGGAACAGCCCGCAATACCGAGCTCGGCAAGATCGCCAACAAGCTCACCAATATGCAGGACGAGGCAACTCCTCTCAAGAAGAGCCTTGATAAGCTCGGTAAGATTCTTGCGGTCGTATGCATCATTGTATGTATCATAGTTTTCCTCGTAGATGTCTTCCTCCAGGGTGTTCATTGGGATGAGGCGCTCATGACCGCCGTATCGCTTGCAGTTGCAGCTATCCCTGAAGGTCTTGCAGCCGTCGTAACGATCGTTCTGTCCATCGGCATGACGAGAATGGCAAGGAACCGCGCTGTCGTTAAGAGGCTTCTTGCTGTTGAGACTCTGGGATGTGTCGACGTAATCTGCTCCGATAAGACAGGTACGCTCACTCAGAATCAGATGACCGTTAAGGCATTGTTCGACGGCAGCGAGATGTATGGTGTTGAAGGCAACGGCTATGCTCCCGAAGGCCATCTCGTTAATACGGACGGGGTAGAAGTTCAGCCCTCAGCTGACTGTGTAACTCTCATAAGAGCTGCCGTGCTCTGTAATGATGCTTCGATCAACCGTACGGATGAAGGCGAATACATCTGCATCGGAGACCCTACAGAAGGATCGCTGACGACTCTGGGCAATAAGCTCGGTCAGCCCAGGGAAGAGACGAATGCTAAGTATAAGAGAATAGCGGAGCTTCCTTTCGATTCGGACCGTAAGATGATGACTACTTATCACACGGGCATAACGGAGGGCAAGATCGTAAGCTATACAAAGGGCGCGCCGGATATTATCTTCGCAAGGTGCGACAGGTATGTGAACGGCGGCAAGGTCGAGGCGATGACTCCCGAGGTATTGAAGCGCATAAGCAAGGTGAACAATGACTATGCGTCCGGTGCCATAAGAGTGCTTGCCTTTGCATACAGGGAGTTCGAGGCAGGTCACGAGAACAGTCCCGTATTTGAGGATGAGACCAACATGATCTTCATCGGTCTTATCGGCATGATCGACCCCGCACGTAAGGAAGCAAAAGATGCGATCGCAGTATGTAAGGAGGCCGGCATAAGGACAGTCATGATCACAGGTGACTACAAGCTGTCCGCCGCTGCCATCGCGGATAACCTCGGCATGCTCACCCCTGAGATGAAGGAGAACGGCACGGGTGCCATGAGCGGCGAGGAGCTTGACCAGGTGACCGATGAGGAACTCACACGTGTTGTGGAGAATACCAACGTATATGCGCGTGTATCTCCCGAACACAAGGTGCGTATCGTTGAGGCACTGCGCAAGAATAAGCACATAGCATCAATGACCGGTGACGGCGTTAACGATGCCATGGCTCTGAAGGCCGCAGACATCGGTGTTGCCATGGGTATCACCGGTACTGACGTATCCAAGAATGCTGCTGACATGATACTCATGGATGATAACTTTGCAACTATAGTCAAGGCGGTTGAGGAAGGACGTATCATCTATTCGAACATCCGTAAGTTCATCGGATTCCTTCTGTCATGTAACGTCGGAGAGATACTCATCATATTCCTGCTGTCGCTGATCCCGGGTTCATGGATCCCCGGCATTGCAGCACCTCTGACGGCTATACAGCTTCTGCTCCTCAACCTTGTAACGGACAGCTTCCCTGCGTTGGCACTCGGCCGTGAGGCAGGTGAGCCCGACATCATGCGCCTTCCGCCGAGAAGGTCTGATGAGCCTATCATCAACGGCAGGATGAAGGCAAATATCGCAGTTCAGGCGCTGTCGATCTTTGTTGCCGTAGGCGGTGCATTCCTTCTGACACTGACAGGATCACTCGGCATGGTCGGTCTGGAAGGCTCGCTCGGTACTGCAAGGACAGTTGCACTGGCGACGCTCGTCTGCGCTGAACTGTTCAGGGCATATTCGGCAAGATCGGAGAGGATCTCGGTATTCAAGCTCGGACTGTTCTCTAACAAGCTCATGAATCTTGCAGTAGGTGCATCTTTGCTCATACTTGCGGCAGTCATCTACATTCCGGGTGTTAACGGTATCTTCGAGAATGTTGCCATCCCTCTGATGTCATGGCTCGTCATACTGCCGATCGCACTCCTGCCCTTCATTGCAGGCGAGATCCACAAATTGATATCTTCGCGTTTGCATAAGTGAAACTCGTATGGTATTATCTAACGGCTGATAATTCGGAAAGTTATTATTGGAGATATATTCGGAGGCAACCAAATGGGTGAATTGAGTAGTTTGATTATTGTTCTGTCAGTGATCGATGCTGTCCTGGCCATTGCCATTGTTGTGCTCTTCCTCGTTCAGGAAGGCAATGACAGAGGTATGGGTATCGTTGCAGGTGCATCATCCGACTCTTATTTCAGCAAGTCAAAAGGACGTTCTCTCGAGGAGCGTCTTAAGAGATGGACAGCTATCTGCGCCATTCTCTTCGCAGCAGTATCGATCGTATTGTATCTGGCGATCAACAGAGGCTGGTAAGAGTAGTATTACGAAGTCTGAAGAATCAGCGGCGTCCTGCGGGGCGCCGTTTTTTGACGGTAACTCTCTTTGTTATCTTTATCATGTTAGTGATACAATGATATTAACAGGAATAAATGAGGTGATGATCATGGACAAGGGATTAGATTTTAACATAGAACCGGAGTGTTACGCAGATGTGGCTCCGAGGGGACCTATGGGGACAAAGAACCGGGTCGTCGGGATCCTCAGAGAGCAGGGTGACGGCGGTATCGTGAAGCCGGATGCCTCCTTTAAGGAAGGTGATTTCGGAGCGGTAAAGATAGCGAAGCAGGATCTGAACGGCGCACCCTTCGACATGGTGGTAGTAGCTGAGATATTGAATCCGGAGAGCGTATATTCAGACTTCCGGGGCAGGATAATCGAGGTTATCGGCAACCCTGAGCAGAGTGATGTCAAGATCGAGGCGGTAATGCGCCAGTACGGACTTCCGTCATCATTCCCGGAAGGGGTATTGAAGGAAGTGGAGGATCTGCCGAACGATCCGACGGATAAGATGATCAATGATGAGATCGGCAGGGGCAGGAGAGATCTGAGAGATCTGCTTACCATAACCATTGACGGAGAGGAAGCCAAGGACCTTGATGATGCGATATCACTTGAGCGCATTGACAATCAGAAGATGAAGCTGTATGTCCATATCGCAGACGTATCGAACTACGTCAGAGAGAATACCAAGCTGGACGACGAAGCGCTCAGGAGGGCAACATCCGTTTACCTGTCCGACAGGGTCATCCCGATGCTGCCGCCGAAGCTCAGCAACGGGCTCTGCAGCCTTAATCCGGATAAGCCCAGACTGACGCTGACGGCTGAGATGACCGTTAATTGTGAGAGCGGTATCACAGAGAGCGGTGAGGTCTATGAGAGTGTCATCCGGAGCGATATGAGGATGAGCTATAACGAGTGCTTCAGGATACTGACCGATCCGCAGGACGGTGACGGGCTCAGGTATGGCAGGATAATAGACATGCTCGAGCAGATGAATACTCTCGCAGACTCGCTCAGGCGGATGAGACAGCGCCGCGGAGCGATCAACTTCGAGACGAAGGAGACAAAGGTTATCCTGGATGATGATGGCCGTCCGACGGAGATTATGGAATATCCGGTCAATTTCTGCCACGGGATAATCGAGAGCTTCATGATCTGTGCCAACGAGTTTATCGCCGAGAAATTCTGCAAGATGAATTATCCCTTTGTTTACAGGGT
>CADBNJ010000059.1 GCA_902795955.1 Oscillospiraceae bacterium | reverse complement strand
CATTCGGCAGAAGGATACGACGACACCGAAGAGGTCCTTTCCACGATACTGAATTCCTCCTCGGATCTGGAATTCCTGTACGTTTATTCTTTCCGTGAGGACGGGTGCCATGTTGTTTTCGATATTGATACGGAGGCTGCGGCAGCTGACAAGCCCGGCGACATCATGGAGTACGACGAGGGATTTGCAAAGCACAAGCAGGAACTCATGGCGGGCAAAGAGATCGATTCGATCATCACTAATGACCATTACGGCTGGCTCCTTACAGTATGTACTCCGGTTTTTGACGCCGACGGCAACTGCGTATGCTATGCGTGCGCAGATGTGTCCATGTCAGAGCTTACCACTGAATGTTATGCATTCCTGGCCAAGGAGATATCACTCTTCCTCGGAGTATTCATCCTCATCCTTACCGTCGGCCTGTGGCTGGCTCACTACAACATCATAATGCCCGTCAACTCCATGGCGGTAAGCGCCGGCAAGTTCGCATATGAGAACGGGGCATCGCTTGAGGAGAGCGTTGACAGACTTAGGCACCTGGGTATCAGGACCGGTGACGAGATCGAGAATCTCTATCACTCCTTCGTCAAGACATCAGAGGACAGCGTCAAATATGCTACCGACATACAGACTCACATGGAGACAATATCACAGATGCAGAGCGGTCTTATCCTTGTGCTCGCCGACATGGTCGAGAGCAGGGATGAATGTACCGGCGATCATGTCCGCAAGACGGCTGCATACTGCGGCGTCATTCTGGAGGGGCTTCGTGAACTCGGCTACTACACCGATGAGATCAACGACGAGTACATTTCCGACGTTATCAATGCCGCGCCGCTTCACGACATCGGCAAGATAGCAGTGCCCGACAGCATCCTTAACAGCCGCAAGAAATTCACTGAAGAAGAATACAAGATCATGAAGAATCATACGATCGCAGGGCGCGACATCATCGAGAATGCCATGCGCAACGTTCCCGACTCGGGATACCTTGCAAGAGCCCGCAACCTTGCCGAATTCCACCACGAGAAATGGGACGGATCAGGATATCCTCACGGCCTTAAGGGCGAGGCCATCCCTCTGTCCGCGCGTGTCATGGCGATCGCGGATGTTTTCGATGCGCTCGTGTCCAACAGAAGTTACAAGAAGCCATTCTCTTTCGAGGAGGCCGAGAACATAATAAAGGAAGGCTCCGGCAAGCATTTCGATCCCAAGGCGGTCGAAGCATTCGTTCACATGATAGATTCAGTCAGGAATGTGTACGAGGAGCATTACGATACGAACAACAAGGTCTACTCTCACTCGAGAGGCTTATAAACATAATTCTCCAGCCCGAAAGGCACCTTCTCCGTTACCTGCCCGGGCTTAAGATCGTTGAAGCGGTTCTCATACACATACATCTTGGCATCGATCTGGTCGATGTAATGAAGCATCTGCGCCTCGGCCGTGGCAGGTCCCCTGACGGCTCCCCACTCGGGATTTAAGTGGTGTGACAGGACCATATGCTTAAGCAGCATAACCTTCTCCGGATCGTACTTGCCCGGATGAGCGTTCGCGTAATCATTGACCATCTCGGCTCCCATATACAGATGACCCATGAGCTGGCCTTCGACGGTGTACGTAATGTCACCCGATGCTGACGTATTCATCTCTCTTATCTTGGCAAGGTCATGGATCGCCACGGCACTGAGCAGAAGGTCCGAATCAAGTGTCTTATACACCTGACAGAGAAGTGTTGCCGTCGCGAACATCCTGTACGTGTGATACATAAGACCTCCGATGATGTCGTGGTGCATTCCTTTCGCTGCCCCGGCGAAGATAAACTGATCCCTGTTCTTCATCAGGAGATTGTAAGCAAGATCCGTTATCGATGTGTATTCCCCCTGCTTCGAATCCGCGATCGCCTTAAGATGACCCGTCACCTTATCGAAAGCTAAGTTCACGTCTATCGGCGCGCTGACCAGGAAATCCGCAGGCGTTCCCCCGGACTGTGAAGGAAGTATCTTATCTATCCTCAGGCTCTTGCCGTTGTTGAAGGACTGAACGGTAATGTCAATATCGACCACATCACCTGCACTGACATTCTGACTCTCGATGAAGGTCATGTCCGTATTGAACATCTTGGCATCGAACTTCTCAAATCCGTCCGTCATCTTAAGATCGATATAGCTTCCGCCGTTCTTCTGCGCCCTCTCGGCAACCGATATGAGGAGGACCGGCCTCTTCTTGACCGAATCGTTGATGTCCAGTTCAGATATCTTCCTGTAGTTGTCTTTGAATGCCATATGCTTTATCCTTTCAGATGATGCCCTTAAGATTATTTACGGGCATAGTAGATATAGAAATAAGTATTGCCGTCAGCTTCCGTATCGGTAACATACATGAGTGAATAAGCTTCGTATTCTATTCCGCTGAGCCATACGATCGAATCAGATGCGGGAACAGGCTTAAGACCCGCATTCTTGAAAGCGGTCTTGGAGTATTCGTCAAATTCCTCATTGGACATAAGCGTTCCCGGGGCATTATACTCCTCATCGAACTTTGTATAATACTGTTCCCAGTAACCGTCGAGGATCTGCATCTTTACCTCGTAATAGACGCGCTTGAACATGATCCCCTTCTTCTCCGTTGCAATTGTCTTAAGGTTCTTATCTTCCGAGAAAGCGTACGGATTGGTCCTGTCGATCAGAGCAGGCGTCCTGTCGTAAATAAAGCCTGCGACCATTACGCCTACAAGGATCACCGTTATCGCGATCATTATGATGTCTCTCTTGCTCATCTTCAATCAACCTCGTACATTCTCAGCCCGTTAGCGGCCGTTATCCTGCATATTTCCTCTATGTCCGTGTTCAATATCTCAGCCAGCTTCACCGCCACGAAAGGAACATATTCCGGTCCGTTCGTAAGCCCCCTGTTCGGTTCCGGCGTAAGGTAGGGAGAGTCAGTCTCGATCACTATCCTGTCAACGGAAGTATTCCGTACCACCTCAGGCGTCTTCCTGTTATTCTTAAAGGTCAGAGGTCCGTCAACGCCTATGTAGAATCCCATCTTCACCATCTCCGCCGCAGCTTCTGCAGACATTGAGCAGCAGTGGCATACGCCGGGATTCTCCCTCAGTACACCCCTGCTCTTCGCGTCTCTTAAGATGTCAAGAGCATCTCCCGTCGCATCCCGT
>CADBNJ010000058.1 GCA_902795955.1 Oscillospiraceae bacterium | reverse complement strand
GTAAGCTCGATCACTTCAGCCGTAATAGTGTGCTTTGCCAGAAGCTTCTTACCGTTATCATGCAGGAAAACAAATCCCGACAGGCGGCACATGCCGTCCACATTCTTCTTCCTGATGATCTTCTCCAGATTACCCCTGCCGTTCCTTAGTATCCTCATCCGTTACTTCTCTTCCCTTTCCATGATATATGAGAATATCAGATAGGCCGTCTTGAGGGCATCGTGCCTTATCTTCTCATCCTCGATCGAGAAAATATCCCCCGTGATCACTTCAACGCCGGTTCTGTCTATCTCCTCAAGACCGACTACAGTCTTATTCTCCGTGTCCAGGTACTTCTTACGTATCCTCTGATCCACATCACCGCTGTTTGCAACGACAACGTCGATCTTACGTCCGTCAAGATACGAATTAAGTACGTCCAGGTGATCTGCAACACTGTATCCGTCAGTCTCTCCGGGCTGCGTCACCAGATTGGATACATACATCAAAGGAGCCGCAGCTTCCCTGACCGATTCAACGATCTCGTCTGCCAGCAGATGCGGAAGGATGCTCGTGTAGAGACTTCCCGGACTGAATATGATAAGGTCGGCCTCTTTGATCTTCTGCTTTATCTCGTCGCTTATGTGGACGGGCTTATCATAATGGAGACGTCTGATGCGCTTGATGTTGAGGCTCACATCCTCCTCACCGAAAAACTCATCCTTCCCTCTCTTCGTCTCTCCAACCAGTTCCACCTTATCCTCGGTGAGCGGCAGCACGGTACCCTTGACCTTGAGGATCTTAGCCATGTACTTTGCCGCCTCGGTGAGACTTCCCTTTGTATCTATGAGAGCCGCGAGCATTATGTTCCTGACCGGGTGATTATAAAGTGTTCCCTCCTTGGAGAATCTGTACCTCAGAAGATCGACGAAATCCTTATCCACATTCGCCATCGACAGCAGCACCTTGCCCAGGTCGCCGACTGCCGGGATGTCGAGTTCCTCCTTAAGAACTCCGGTACTGGATCCGTTGTCGCTTACTGCAACTACGGTCGTAACATCTATGGGAAAGAGCTTAAGCCCCGACAGAAGATTCGAGATGCCCGTTCCCCCGCCGAAAACGACAACCTGACTCATAACCGCGAACAACCTCCAACTTTTCTCGATTGTATATTATATCAAGAAAAAGTTGTTTATAAAACCAAACAGTGATAGCATTAATTTATATCAGCAAGCGGAGGATGATCCCATGGATAATCATGACTACGATACATATGCAGGTCCCAAATACAACAGATTATTTGCGGTTCTCGCCTACTTCGGTGTCCTGTGGATACTCGGTCTTGTGATCCATCCTGAAGCGGATGATCCTTTTGTCAAGTGTCATGTCAACAATGCGATAATCCTCACGATCCTGCAGATGATAATGCCGTTCATCAATCTTATACCCATCCTTGGCTGGATCGTATATATCCTCTGGTGGCTCGCATTCATAGTTTTCTGGCTCGTATGCGTGATCATCGCCATCACGGGATCGACTTTCGATATTCCGTTCCTTGGAGAGAAGTTCAGGTTCGCCAGATAATAACCTTTACACCTTATTCTGCACATATTCCATCAGCATTGCGGGTACATACCGGTAATGATTGCTGCTGTATGACTTGACTTTGTATGTCGTAACTCCGTGAGAGTCAAGCCTCTCTGCAAGATGCGCAACTCCCTCTGTAGTAGAATCATTACCTCCGAAGCTGTCCTCATAATCCGCGTCCTCGGCATCCCCGAACGCAATGAATATGTTATTGCCGTAAGTATCATTTCTGTCAAAGAATCCGTATTCGTTCCTGTACTGCGGATAATCACTCACGCCCGTGAAATAAGGTGTCCAGAAAACAGGACTGGCTATGATGTAGTTACCGAACGGTCTGTTCTCATAACGGTCATAATTAAATGCCGCATAATGTGCAAAAACACCACCCTGCGAGTGCCCGAACAATGTCGAAGCACCATAGTCGATCCTGTACTGTCCGCCGAGATAAGGCATCATGTTGTCCGTTATGAAATCAAGGAATTCCTTCTTGCGGTTACAAAATATATTGCCCCTCACCTCATTGTCCCAACCGTCAACATCGTACTCGAATCCGATCGTTATCAGATACTGCGGGTCAGCACTGCCCTTTGACATCAGATCATAAAGAGAAGTGACATCATCAAATCTCCATACGGCATCCGTCATTACGAGAGCAGGATACATCTTCTGCTTATCATATGAAGGAGGTGTGGTCACGTGCACTACAAAACTCATATCCAGCTCCCCGTCATAGATATGATATTCGGAAATACTGTCTTTTATAGCCTCAACAGCCTTATCGTCCATCTCCCAGTAGTAGCTGTCCTTATTTCGAGCGCCTCCTGAGTAGTAGAAATCCAAGTATTCATCGAGAAGTGAACCGTCGATCTGTTCAGCACTTCCTTCAATCACGGCGTCGTACAATTTGATCAGACAATCATATTCCTCATCAGCCGGTACCTTGGGATAACCGCTTGCTATACATCCGTCATACTCTGCTCTGAGTTTTGACTTCAGATCATCATAATCATCAAATGACAGTTCTTCCGGGGTCGTTTCTCCTGTCTTCTGATCCACATGCAAAAAAACAACGGTACCGGAACCTCCGTCATATCCTTCAGGCGGAAATGCATTGAAGACCGGTTCCCCGTAAACGACGGCACCGATATTCGGCACAAAGCATACTTTGTCCTTGAACACAGTGAAGTCTGTCGTATCTCCGGTGTTCATCCGGCTTTCCCAAGGGTGGTCAAGAAGCCGGAAATCAGTCTGTGATGATCTTTGCAGTTCAGTCTGAGTCATATGGTTCACCAACACCCCGGTCTGTTCTCCGGAAGAACCGGTTCCTGTTGTTGGCGTTGTCTGTGAACAGGATGTCATCAGCATTATCGCGGTCAGCATTATAGCAGCAATTCTTTTATTCATTTTGTAATCCTCCGATGGTTGTTG
Source organism: Oscillospiraceae bacterium (assembly GCA_902795955.1). Lineage (GTDB taxonomy): Bacteria > Bacillota > Clostridia > Saccharofermentanales > Saccharofermentanaceae > Saccharofermentans. The sequence goes on along the minus strand of CADBNJ010000058.1, from coordinate 8,973 downwards.
ATGCTATAGTAACAAAGCAGTAAGGATTACAAAGGAATCCCGTGTGGATTTTGTGTGAATATGACACCGGTAATGCGCGGGCTTTACAGTTCCTCAACACTATTCAGAACGATCCGGGCACAGACACCGTCCGCGGTATTATCAAGGCTTACGCTGCCACCATGCTTGGTGATGATGAGACGCGCCAGATACAATCCGAGTCCGCTTCCGCCACTCCTTGAACTGCGCGATGAATCCGTCCTGTAGAAAGGTTCGAACAGGTGGACTATGTCCTTATCATCAATGTGTGCCCCTTTATTCTCAATGACGGTTACTATATTGTCTCCATCACGCCGTGCCGTCACATCTATCGACGATCCTTCATGCGAGTAGAAGACTGCATTACTTATAAATGCCCCGGCAGCAAGCTGCATCAGTTCTCTGTTGCCTGCGAAGAACAGACCTTTATCTATATGCCTGTTAACGCTGATATTTCTGACAGTAAACAGGTCCTCAGACTCACTAAGCTTCCCGTCAAGTATTTCTGCCATGTCAACGCTGCCCATCACAACTTCATGTGAAGACTGCATCCTGGATGCAGTAAGTATCTCACCTATCAGGCTCTCCATGCGCTTAACCGTCCTGAGCGACTTCGCCAGATATTCATCATGATCCTCATACGGACCGACTCCCTCGATCATGCCGCGCAAATGACCTTCAAGGATCGTTACAGGGGTCTTAAGCTCATGCGATGCCGCAGCGAAAAACATCTCCTTCTGTTCTTCCATCTCACGCACCCGTACTATCTCTTCCTCAAGCTCTCCGATCTTCCTGTCAAGCGCCGCAGACAGAGCATTAAGGTCACGGGCGAGATCACCTATCTCATCGCCGCGTCTGTCATCACATTTGACGGTAAAATCCATCTTAGCCATCTGCCCGGACACTTTGCTCAGCTTGCGCACCGGACGCGCGAAGACAACGGTGTATATGAATGAGCTGATCAGTGACAACACGACTACTACGGCTATCATCAGCGCATAGCTGTTATGGAGTGCGCGGGGAATAAGATTATATTCTCCTCCGTAGCTGAAATATTGGACAATATACATACCGGGATCATCCTTGAACATCAGACCGTATGTACCCATGGATTCGCTGTGGTCAAGGGCGCGGTGAAGAGACTTCAGATCCTTTATCGTCAATGTTCCTATGTTGTCCAAAGGAGTGTTATATTGCTTTGACTTGTAAGATTCCTCGTCGTAAAAGGCCAGATCCATTCCGGTACGCCTGATGAAATCATCAATAAGATCACCGCAGTCTTCACGCGTATGATCCGCAAGTCTCTGTATAAGATCATCGAGTTCATCTTTGGGAGAGTAGAGCATCTCGGGGGTCTGCAAATAAAGAACTGCACAGATCAGAAACCCTGACAGCACCTGCACCAGGAATGAGATCACAAATACCTTAACAGACAGTCTGCTAAACAACCTTCGCAATCCGGTACCCCCTGCCTCTCACGGTCTCTATATGGTCGCCGCCAAGTTTGTGACGCAGGTTCTTGATATGACTGTCAACTATCCTCTCATCTACAAGGGAATTGTAATCCCACAGAAGATCAAGAAGCATCTCACGCGTATAGATCCTGCCGGGATTCTTTGCCAGAGTCAGAAGAATATCAAACTCACGCGATGTCAGTTCCACGCTCCGGCCGTCAACGGTAACACCCATCGTATCCGGATCGATCATTATACCGTTACATACGATAATATTGTCTCTCGATGACGGAACAGCATTCTGCCTCCGGAGGAGCGCATTGATCTTGCGGACCAGTACAGGCATGGAGAACGGCTTAGTTACATAATCATCCGCCATCAGGTCATAGCCCTTTATCTGTGATCTGTCGTCGCTCAACGCCGACAGAAACATTACGGGAATATCAGACTGCTTCTTTATGACTTCGCATACTCCGTAGCCGTCGATCTTCGGGATCATGATATCAAGAAGGACGAGATCATAGTGTTCAGCCGCGAACATAGACAGTGCCTTAACACCGTCTTCGGCCAGACTGACCTCAAAGCCTTCATGCGTAAGATAATTGAACAGCAGTTCTCTTATCTCCGGCTCATCCTCCGTAACCAGTATCTTTCTCATACCAGTATTGTATACCAGTTATATGGATTTACTGTGGAGATAATTGATCACTGTCATCTCCTCCTGCATGTCCGCTTCCCCGGCATTCGTATAACGGGATATTATCCTTCATCATCACAAAGGTACCGTTTACTGCGTAAATGTACCGTATGCGGCGACAGCTTCATCGATCGTCATCTCGCCGGTAGCTACACGGTAAACTGCCTGTCTTAACTGTATGACTGCATCATCGGTCAGTCCGATAGCCTCAGGCGACAGGATCCGTGATTCCGGAACGGCACCGAAAGCCGCATACATACTGTTGAATGACAGATCCTTCGTCGGAGACATGAGTCCTTTGTTCTGCGCCATCTCGTTCAGTTCGCGTGGCGTGATCAGGAACCTCATGAATTCATTTGCCATTGCAAGATTCTTGCTGTCTTTGTTGACGGAGAACTGCAGATTTGACATATCCAGGAATACAGCCCCCTCATCCGACATCGGAACGGGAACAAAGGTATAAGTGAAAGGATTGGCGATAAATGCCTCGGAGCGGCTTTCGCGCTTCTTCGTACCCGAGACGGTATCTCCCGAGCATGTCATCATCGGCACGTCACCCTCAAAGAACCGGAGTATTACGGCGTCATAGTTGTTCTCGATCTCATTGCATGCGTTAATATCCACGCCGCTGTCTTTGAGGAACTGCGTTATTTTCTCAAGGGACGGACGCATGTATTCTCCGGCAGAGGCATCAAGGGAATTGAGCTTCTTCACTGCCTCAGGATCATTAGCCACAGTTCCGCAGAAGAAAGGATATACCGTCAGGGTATAAAGAGATGTTGTCTCCTTCTTGGAGAATCCCATCAGGGGATTCTTGTAACCCTTCTCACGGAAAGCGCCGCATACGTTCACAAGCTCCTGATAAGTCGTGGGAACACTAAGCCCCTCCTTCTCGAACAGGCTCTTGTTCACAAGCATTCCGTACGTATTTGAGAAGACAGGCACCATGGGAAGTGTGCCGTCATCCGTCTTCAGAATGATATTGCTGCGTATGCATTCCAGATTAAGGCCCAGCGCGGGATCGGCCAGATTCTCAGCATGATCGATAGACGCTTTATACTGCTCACGGCCATACATCCATGAATAGTTGACGTAGATGTCGGGGGCGTCGTTGCCGCCAAGAACCGTGCCGATCATGTTGTTATAGTCATCAACTTTTGTATACACCAGTTCCACATTCGGATAGTATTTGTTGAAGCGGTCAAATTCGGTCTCCAGCGCCTCGAAATTATCGTACCCTCCGGCAATCCTGATATGACCGCTGACTGAAGTATCCATAGAAGGCTTGAAGCCTTCCTCAGCCGTCGTCTCCGTCTGCCCCGAGTTACATGCAGCCAGACCCGGGATCATCAGCGCCGCCAAAACCACGCACATCATCTTTCTCATGATCATTGTCTTCCCTCCTTGATCCTTCGTATCTCTTTTATAACCAATTTGATATCGACGGGCTTCGCGATATGCCCGTTCATTCCTGCATCCATGCATTCCATGATATTCTCCGAGAATGCGTCAGCCGTCATCGCCACGATCGGTATGGATGCCAAGCCGGGATCGTCCAGTCTCCGGATAGTTCTGGTCGCATCCAGACCATTCATCTCAGGCATCTGCACATCCATGAATATCAGTGCATATCTGCCCTTCGGAGCTGCTGTCAGCATATCGACACATATACGTCCGTTCTCCGCGCGGTCGGTTGTTATTCCGAACATGGAGAGCATGGCGGATATGATCTCCCAGTTGATGTCATTATCCTCGGCAACGAGGATATGCATTCCCTTAAGATCGGAATAGTCATCCTCCGGCTCGACTGATTCAGGTTCCTTGCCGATGAGTTCATTGATCTTATCATATAGTGTGGAACGGAAAAGCGGTTTGCTGACGAAGCCGTTAGCTCCCGCTGCCCGCGCCTTATCCTCGATGTCCGACCAGTCATATGATGAGATCAGCAGTATCGGAGTCTTGGAATCGATCTCGGAACGTATCCTCCTGATCGTCTCAGGTCCGTCAATGTCAGGCATTCTCCAATCGACTATGATGACATTGTAATCCTTCCCGGACTGATGTCTGTGTTCGATCATACCGAGTGCTTCCAATCCGTTATTTGCAGACTCCACGGCAGCACCGAGTGATTCAAGGGTATCTGCTGCCGTCTGAAGCATGATCTCATCGTCATCAACGATAAGGACATCAACGGGTTCGAGCTTCATATCTTCCCTCTGCCTGTCAGCTACGGGGATATCAAGTGTAACCGTAAAAGTCGTGCCTTTGCCCTGCTCACTCTGACAGTCGATCGTTCCTCCGATGAGATCCACCATCTGCTTTGTTATGGCGAGGCCCAGACCTGTTCCCTGAATACTGTTGACACGGCTGTCGACCTGACGCGAGAAAGGCTTATACATGGTCTCCATGAATTCCGGGCTCATTCCTATACCGGTATCGGCAACGATGTAAGTAAGGCGGACAGAGCCGGGAATGTCACTCTGCTCTTCGCGGAGATCTACGCTGACACGCCCTCCCGGTTCCGTATATTTGACGGCATTCGACAGTATGTTGATGTAGATCTGATTCAGGCGAAGCTGGTCTGCATACAGATATTCCTTCTCTATCTGATTAATGTGAAAGCTGAACTCGATATTCTTCTCCTTGATCATCGGCTGTGAGATATTGACGAGGTTCTCCACCGTGTCCACGATAGAGAATGTCAAAGGATTCAGCTTGAGCTTGCCGCTCTCCACTTTGGATATGTCGAGAATATCGTTGATAAGTGTAAGCAGATGATTGCCGGCAAGACCGATCTTCCTGAGGCTTTCCTTTGTGGATTCCACGTCATCGGGATTCTTCTCGGCGATGGCCGTAAGACCAATGATCGCATTCATCGGGGTACGTATGTCATGAGACATGGTCGAGAGGAAATCCGTCTTCGCCTTATTGGCAGATTCGGCTTTCCTGGCAGTGATCTGAAGGCGCTTGTTCAGGTAATGCATGTAGGCAAGATCAATGATAAACAGGATCAGCAGGCCTGCCGAGACTACACCGAACAGCCACCAGTTCCCGGCTTTCACCTTGAGATCCTCAGCCGGAACGAGACCCAGCATTGTCCAGCCGTCCGTGGCAGATACGGGAGTATAGGCAAGAATGCACTCCTGTCCGTGTGAGTTGAGCATCGGTAATGAGCCGGTCGACGATGTTACCTTACCGAACAGAGCCTTCAGGGATTCAGGATCCGTCTTATTGTAAGATTCATAGAACTCAAAGAATCCCGAGTTCTTGAAGCTGTATCCCTTAATTATGTAATCGCCGTCCTCATCGATCATTGACAGTTCCGCGTTCACAAGCTCCGTCTGCGGGAAAACCCATTTCTGCTCCAGATCTGATATAGGGATTATACGCAGCAGAACGGCAGGACCCGGTTCACCGCCTTCAGTATCACGCAGTGTAACAATGTTACAGAAGGCAAGCGACTGCTCACCGTTCATCGGGTTGGTATAAGCGCGGGTTATGTTGATAGACTTCCCTATGTCCTTGATCCAGTCAACGTTATTCAGCAGATTCAACCGCTCGTAGGAGACCTCATAGTCATCTTCCGTACCCAGCTTCGGACGCGTGGACAATCCCGTAAGCGTATCGAGCGAGATCAGATGTGCAGATGTGTTCTCAAGCACATGCGAGGCACGGATAAAAGCGGCAGCCTCTTCAACGGTCATGTCATTACTGTTGATATACCGGGCCCACACGTCGCAGATCCTCTGCTCGCCCTCCAGATAATTCTCCGTAACGCGTTCCATGGTAACCGTCGTGTTCTCGAAATGCTCTATCTGCCTCATGTAGGAATCCGTGCTCTCAAACCTCGAATAGAGAACAACAAAAACCAATATGGCGGCCATCAATATCGCATTGACGATGATTATCAGAAATTTCTTCATGCTCTGAGCTGACTCCATTACCGCGTCCTTCAAAACTGTATAATATATGATTTTATCGTATATACGGGATAATTACGATTGTTTTTATCATTTTGCGGTCGGATTATATGCCAGGCGGTGCGTCACGACGTTCATCACACTGCCTGCCGTAACGATCCCGGTAACGTTCCTTGCGTAAGATACGACCGGCGGCACAAATAACAGTTCTTCGATCTTGAATCTTCCATACTCCAAAGGTATGTCTGCCCGTGTCAGATTTGTTATGCTCAGATCCTTAACCTTACTCCCGTAGCCAAGATATCCCGCAACAGTCCCTGATGTTCTGGACGAGAAATATCCCGCATGTTCAAGATTCAGGGCATCAACGAGAGCAGGATCGAGTCTGCCCATGAACTGAAGAACGAGATACAAACGCTTCCGGTCAGCCAGCTTGCGCTTCATCAGCCTCTGTATGTTCCTTGCGTTATCCTCAAGAGATATCTTTTTGTTGTATCTGTACTGCAGCGATATGCCGGTAGCCTGATTGCCCATGGAACGGTTGTCATCAGTCCTGCCGTCCACGGCCAGTCCTATATCAGCCTTATGATCCTTATCCCTGAGCATGCCTGCAATGAGATAAGACGTTAATGTCACACCGGCGTTCTTCGCTTCTGAGATCAGTGATTCAAGTTCAGTCTTCTCATAACGCTTTATGTCAACGACAGAATCATGCCTCTGCCAGAATTCCCTGTATGCCGCATCCATATCGCTGAACCCGAACACTCTCTTCTCCCTCTTCCATCTGCCGTTCCAGATCCTGAGGAGCCACTCATGCATATGTGACAGCCTGCCCTCTTCGGGGAGATTATCCAAAGTCAGATTCCTGAATGGCACTCTGCCGCATTTCTCACCGTTAAGACACCTCATAAAGGTCTCAATGAAATACAGGAGCGACTTACCGTCCCCTCCCAGGTGATGCATCATGAATATAATACCTTCATGTGTCTTAAATCCCCTGATGAACTCCCCCTCCTCTATCCGGAATCTTCTCTTCTCATTATCATTGATCAGTCCGGACAATGTCAGTTCCGTCTCGCTGAAGGTGTTCCGGGGATTATCACAGGTTACATAATAAGCCTCTCCTGACGGCTCTATCTCTACTCTCGAATTCAAAACTTCATGCAGGCTGCAAGCCCTGTCAAAAGCATAACGGAGTGCGTCAGCAGGCACATCTTCATTGATCCGCAAGGCCATGGTTATTACAATGCTCGGATCAAAAAGGTCTGTTCTCTCGGTCTCTATCCTGTATCTCATATGTACTTCTTTATCCCTCTTACCCACAACTTCATCTCAAGACTGTGCGGCATGACCTTACTGAGGAAACGCATGTAACGGTAGTAGAAAGAACATACTGACACATCCTTACCGCGTCTGCTGTCTTTGAGAGCTGCGTCAACGACTTTGGCTGCAGAGACCATTCCGGGATATCTGATCTCTTTGCCTTTACTGTGCCTGGGCAGCATCTGTGTATCGACCCACCCGGGACAGACTGCCGTGCATGTTATCCCTTTGTTCTCCGCGTTCAGGCTCCTCGAAAAAGATAAAAGAAAAGCCTTGCCCGCTGAATACAGCGTTATATACGGATTGGGCTGAAAAGCCGATGCTGATGCGACATTCAGGATATATGAGTCCTCTGTCATACAGGGCAGTGCCGCTCTGCATATCATAGCCGCAGCCTTATCGTTAATGTCCAGCATGCAGCTAATCTCTTCAAGAGAGAACTCAGATACAGGAGCCATTCTGGCAACGCCTGCATTATTCACAAGATATTTGATCTCCGGTCTGTCTGATTGGATCCTTCTGCAAAGCGACAGTATATCTTCAGCGGAAGACAGATCCGCTTTGATCGCAAGTATCTTATCACCATATTCTTCTCTGAGGGCGGCAAGCTTTTCCTCATTTCTTCCTACTGCCCAGACCTGATCGACTTCTCCTGTCAGTTTGCTGACGAACTCCCTGCCGATATCACCGGTTGCACCTGTTATTACTGCTATCATTTCCTGTCCTCCAGAAGAAGCCTTGCTAAGTCGTCAGATGATATCATCGCGTAATCTGATGTGTATAAACCCTTTACAGCATAGAGATATACAACACCCCAGTAAAGTTCCGAGAGTTTTCTTGCATTGCCGTGAACAACACTCCCCTCCTTCTGTCCCTGTCTGATGATCTTCTCGGTAGTTTTGTAGAAGGACTGATCTGCCTCACCTTCCAATATACGCTGTGTAAACAGAGCGATACCTGCTGAGAACATCTCATCTTCCTTCAGATTCCTGATGACATAATCAGACATCATCCTGATCTTCTTCTCAGCCGGAAGCGGGAGCTTTACCAGAGTTGTCAGCTTATTGTTCTGTGCGATCTTATCAGATATCGCGAAGATCTCACGATACAGATCTTCCTTGGACTTGAAATAAATATAAATGGTTCCCTGAGCTATTCCGATATGTTTGGACAGATCGCTTATCTTTGTACCCGCGAACCCGTTCCTGGCAAAATAGAGAACTGATTTCCTGATTATCAGATTCCTTGTCTCTTCTCTTATCTCCTGACAGCGTTCCTGTGACTTTGGCATAAGGTCTCCTTTATGAATGAATTTTTATTCATCCATAAAATAACACGCAGTGTGTAAATATGTCAACTACCGGTAATCAGCTTCCCGGAGTTTGGTTCTTAACGGAATCTGTGGGAATCGATGTTTGATATCTGCAGCATCTGCGGCTGCCACACAGAGTATTCTGAGTTGATGGTTTGGCCTGCGCAGTATACTGCTCAATGTACGTTGCCAACATTGAGCTTTACTCTGCCTGCGCAGTATACTGCTCAATCTACACCGCAAGGATTG
>CADBNJ010000057.1 GCA_902795955.1 Oscillospiraceae bacterium | reverse complement strand
TGTGAGCGTGCTTCCGTTATTCCTGAGCCAGAGCATCCTCTTGCCGTCGCCTGTCTTGCGCCATATGAGGTGATACAGTGTTACGTCGATCGACTGGCTCGCGATGAACCCGATGAGGCTTGCGATCGTGACTCTCGGCACAAGACCGAATACAACATTGAGGCTTCCGGATACATAGTCGTTCGCGTTGGGAGTGAACCACAGTATCAGCTGCGTTCCCAGGAGCCACAGGAGCATGACGGAGAAGCTGTACATGACCGCGCGTCTCGCATCTTTCTTGCCGTACTTCTCGGACAGGATGTCGGTTATGAGGAACGTCGACGCATAGAGCACATTGCCCGCCGTTGTGGACAGCCCGAAGAGGTCCACACACTTGCACACCGCGATATTGCCCAGTATCGTTCCGAATATTGCGAAAGCGAACAGTCCGTTCCTGCCGAACAGCTTGTAGAACAGCAAAACGCATCCGAGATATACCAGCACCGACCCTATAAAGATCACTTCATTTGACATTATTCTTCCTCACTCTCATAACTTACCGGATCCTTAAGACCGTTGAGCCTGAATGCCTCCAGTCTGTCTCTGCATGTTCCGCACACGCCGCACGCCTTGTCGTGACCTTCGTAGCAGCTCCATGTCAGCCCGAAAGGGACACCCATATCATTTCCTATCGCCACCACATCCGCCTTGGTCTTATCGATAAAAGGTGCCGTTATCTTAAGCTCATTGCCGCTTCCGATATAGACCGCATCAGCCATTGCCTTATTGAACGCGGCGCTCGTGTCGGGATACGCATTGCCTGCGGCATCGTCGGCATGGGCTCCGTAGAATATCTCGCTGCATCCGTTGCTCAACGCAACGGCTGCGGCAGATGACAGGAACAGTCCGTTCCTGAAAGGCACATAAGTGCTTACAGGACTGCCGCCTGTCTTCTTCAGCTGCTCCGCATAATCCTCATGAGGGATCTCCTCCGTTGAGCTCCCGAGCAGTGAACAGTTGCTGTCCTTAAAGATCTCGCCGAGATCCAGCGTGATCCTCTTAACACCATAGTAAGAGGCAACCTTCTCAGACGCCTCAAGCTCCTTACTGTGCTTCTGGCCGTAGGATACCGACAGTGCCAGCACTTCGTCCGGACCGTATTTCTGTACCGCCAGTCCCAGACAGACCGAGCTGTCCAGTCCTCCGCTGAAAAGCACTAATGCCTTCATGTCACCCTCCAAATAAAAAGACCTTACGCATGGTAAGGCCTTCAATTCCACATAGTTATAGAATCCCAGCCCTGGTTTTGTTTTACGACAGGATGGTGCAAACGAACTGTCGGCGCCTCATCAGGCGCGGTGGTACTATATCATCTTTGATAATAAAAGTCCAATATTACTTTACCGTCTCGACTCTGATAGTGTTGGTGCTTCCTGAATCGCCGGCCTTGCCGCCCGTCAGAACGACATTGTCCCCGCTCTCCAGACCGAAGACTTCCTTGGCGTGGCGCATTGCATAGAAGAACATGACATCGACTGACGGGAATTCCTCGGTCAGAACGGGAGTTACACCCCAGCTCAGGTTGAGCTTGCGCCATGCCTTCAGGCTCGTGGTCATGCCGATGATGTCGACAGGACATCTGAAGCGGCTCACCATTCTTACGGTGATGCCTGACAGTGAGCTGATAACGATGCCCTTTGCCTTTGTGTCGATCGCCATTGCACAGGTTGCATGCGACACGGCATCGAGGTTGTTCTTGATGACGTAGTCAGTGTTGTGGAACCTGCGCTCGTAAGCGATGTTGCGCTCCGTGTATTCGGCGATCTCCGCCATGTATCTGACAGCATCGACGGGGTACTTGCCGGCAGCAGATTCTCCTGACAGCATGACTGCGGATGACTCGTCGTAAACCGCATTTGCAACGTCAGATATCTCGGCGCGCGTCGGCCTGGGATTATGGATCATGGACTCGAGCATCTCTGTCGCAGTGATGACGCGCTTGCCGAGCAGCCTGCATTCCTTGATAAGGTACTTCTGTATGGCGGGAACCTCGACGAACGGGATCTCCACGCCCAGGTCGCCTCTTGCAACCATGATGCCGTCAGCGATCTCGCAGATCTCCTCAATGTTGTCAACACCGGCACGGTTCTCGATCTTGGCGATAATGTCGATATTCTGTCCGCCGTTCTCGTTCAGGAAGTTCCTCAGGTCGAGCATATCCTGCTTGGTTGATACGAACGAAGCAGCTACAAAGTCCACATCGTTCTGAATGCCGAACAGAAGGTCGCTCTTGTCCTGCTCGCTCAGGTACGGTCCCTTGAACACATGGTTCGGGAAGTTCATGCTCTTGCGGTCCGAGATCTCGCCGCCTGCGACGACAGTACATACCGCATCATCCCCCGTCAGTTCCTCAACCCTGAACACGAGTATACCGTTATTGACAAGTATCGTATCGCCCACGGACAGTTCATTGATCAGGTTCTTATAGCTGACCGATACGCGCGTATTGTCACCCTCAACCTCTGCCACCGTGAAAGTGAACTTCTGTCCCTCCTCGATGACCGCCTTCTTATCCTTGAAGGTCCTGATCCTGTACTCGGGTCCCTTCGTGTCCAGCATGATGGGAAGCGGATAGTTCAGCTTCTCGCGGATGCTCTTGATCAGATCTATCTTCTTCTGATGCTCCTCATGTGTCCCGTGTGAGAAATTAAGTCTGGCAACATTCATGCCTGCCCTGCACATCTCCGTCAATGTCTGCTCATTCTCACTCGCCGGTCCTATGGTACAGATTATCTTAGTCTTACGCATCGCAAAGCCTCCAAACAAATCGTATGTGACCTATTATAACACCTCATCCCCAGTCGGGATATAATGACCATCTGCCGAAATCATTCAGCATATGTTCATGCGTCTCCGTATCAAAGCACAAAGTATACTCCTCCGCACCCACATTCATGTAAAGCAGATACACGAAACAAAGATGTCCCCTCTCCGACACGAACGGCACCGCCATCTCCACATTAGCCGGCGCCAGGTTCTCCGCACGGTAATCTATCCCTTCTATCCCGCCGAAAAGGCTGTCCCTGTCATCATCCATCGCCGCCCCGACAGTCCTGCTCACCTTGCCGCCGAAGTCCTTCTCCCCGAGAATTGCCAGGAACTGATCCTTGTCCAGCAGCTCCCCGGTCTCCAGTGATATATTGAACGCTTCATAATCATCAAGATCAATGTTGCTGACCCCGCGCAGTATCAGCGACAGATATCCGTCTCCGGCATAATACGAGTACTCCGATCCGGTAAACCACTCACGGTCGAGCGATTCCACATACTCCCGGATCTTCTTGTTAACAGGCTCGTCATCGACACCGTTGATCCTGACCGCCGGAATGGAGAACTCAGTCCCGCTCTCCTTCGACGCATCATAGACCTCGAATGCAGCGCCGGCCGTCCCGGAAGTCAGGGCCGTCTCCGGTGCCTCTCCGGATGATACTGCTGCCGTCCCGGATGTCTCCGTCCCCGGCTTCTCCGAGCACGCGGCAAATCCGGCTATCATCAATCCCGCAACGGCAAACGTTAACGCACTTCTTATCCACCTGTTCACAAGATATCACCCCGCTCCCCGATAACTCTCAACACTTCAATATCCGCCGGCAGCCAGTCGACGCCGTAAAGCTCATCCGCAGACAGCCACCTCGCCGCCTCGTGCTCCAGGAGCTTCAGCTCAGCCCCGTCCGCGACCGCCGCCCTGTAACAGTCCATCGACAGATGGAAATCCGGGTAATCGTATTCAACGGTCGTCAGCAGCTTCCCAACCACAATGTCAGCATCCAGCTCCTCACGTATCTCCCGCACCAGAGCATCCTCCGGCGCCTCATTCTCCTCGATCTTGCCGCCCGGGAACTCCCACTTATCCTTATACTTCCCGTACCCTCTCTGCGTCGCGAAAACCATTCCGTCCCTGCAGATAACCGCGGCAACAACCTTAACAGTCTTTGTCATGTCAGTATCCATAGCTAAAGAATAGTCCATGAATCACGTTTGTGCAAATGCTTCGATATTCACACATGTCGATCAAGTCTGCCGTCCACCACAAGCAACAACGGCACCGCCTTGCGGCACCGTTTCCGCGGAAGAAATAATCTGCAGACTTGATGATCGGTGACTTGAACGACAGATGACAGCAGGGCTGAAGATGATGCTTCCGCAAGAATATAAGATCTTTCCGCGAAAATTGCGGAAAGATCAATCTTTGCAGCGTACATTGAGCAGTATACTGCGGATA
>CADBNJ010000056.1 GCA_902795955.1 Oscillospiraceae bacterium | reverse complement strand
GTTCAGGTTCACGGATGAGGAAGGGACAAATCAGTATTATGTTGCCGAAGGCGATACCAGGTTCGGCGAAGGCAGGTTAAGTGACTGTCCTCCCCGTGTCGGTCCTGATGAGGATAAGTATCCGTACGCATTCCAGATAACCGTATATGATAAGGATTTCCACACTCCCGACAGGATCAAGGGGGCGATGATCTATCAGATCTTCCCTGACAGATTCGCGCGGGACGATCACTTCAGTTATGACAGAATGGTCAGTTCCAGTGACAGGACAGAGAGAGTTTATCACAAAGACTGGTACGAGGATGTCGATATCTACGGCAAACCCGAGACCGGCTATCTTGCGTGTGATTTCTACGGCGGTTCGCTTGAGGGGATCACGCAGAAGATCGATTATATCAAGTCTCTTGGTATCAACCTTCTTTACCTTAATCCCATCTTCGAGGCGAGGTCGAGTCACAGATATGATACTGCCGACTACATGCGGGTCGACCCGATACTTGGGGGGAACAGCGCTTTCGAGGGGCTTGTAAAGGCCTGTGATGAGCGGGGGATCAAGATAATCCTTGACGGCGTGTTCAGTCATACGGGCGCGGACAGCAGGTATTTCAACAAGTTCGACAGGTATGACGGGACCGGTGCATACAAATCCTTTGTTGAAGGCAGGGAGAGCCCGTACCGTTCGTGGTATAACTTCTGGCGTACTGAGGACGGCGATCCCTGTTACGATTCCTGGTGGGGCTTCCCGGATCTGCCAAACGTTAATGAGGATGATCTCTCATATCGAAAATATATATTCGGCGAGACAGGTGTTGTAAGAACATGGCTCGGCAGGGGTGCCGGCGGCTTCAGACTCGATGTCTCCGATGAATTGCCGGACAGCTTCATCAGGCAGATGAGGAAGACAATAAAGCGCAATTCAGGCGGTGAAGGCATCCTGATCGGCGAAGTATGGGAAGATGCCTCCTGCAAGTGTTCTTACGGTTCATACCGTGACTTCATGTTCGGCAATACGCACGATTCCGTCATGGGATATACGTTCAGACATATAGTTCTCGATTTCCTGTGCGGTTACATCAGTGCCGAGGTGATGGATTCCAGACTCGAAGGATTCCGCGAGAGATATCCGGCCGAAGCATATTATTCCATCATGAATCTTGTGTCATCCCACGATGTTCCGAGGATCATGACGATGCTGTCAAAACCTGAGGATTCCGATTCAAGGGAAGTGCAGAAGGAGATGGCGGTCTCGTCGTCACAGTATAGCGACTGTGCAAGGCTTGCCAGAATAGCATATGCTCTTCAGATCGGATATATCGGTGCGTGCTGTCTTTACTACGGTGACGAGGTCCTGATGGAGGGTTATAAGGATCCCTTTAACAGGCGGACTTACCCGTGGGGAAGGCTTACCGGCAGGCAGGAGGAGAACCTCGGATACATAAGGCGCCTGGCAAGACTCAGAAATGACAACGGCTGTCTTAAGACAGGTTATTACAAGACGCTGCTGGCAAGCGGCGATGTGTTTGCCTGCCTCAGATACCTGGTCGACGGGAAGGATTACTTCGGGAAGGACTCCTTCGGAAGTGAGAGGATAGTTCTTCTTGTCAACCGTGGGGAGAAGCCGTGCTATCTGGCGGTCGACGACCTTGGCCCTGAACTTACGGTTCAGCAGGTTAAGCATGCTTTCGTATCGCTTACAGACAGCTTCTTCGTGCGGGGGATCAACGGCGGCAGGGTCACATGCGGACTTCCTCCGAGATCTTTTGCGTTTTGCTTCCTGTAAGCTGAGAACAATTTCTTTATAAAAAAATACTTTTATTGTAAAATCTTTAAGAGCCTAGAGAACAGGAGTAAGAGTTATGTCTGATTTTAACAACATTCCTCAGCCCGAGGATCTCCGCATCAACACCGGTGAGGAGAATATCAGGAAAGAGACAACAATGGACGTTACGGACAAGAAGTGTCCTAACTGTGCCGGTACTATTGAATATGATCCCGATACACTTAAGATGACATGTCCTTACTGTGGTTACATGAGGGAGATCCCCAGACCCGAAGACGCCAAGGACATAGAAGAGCTTGATTTCGAATCGGCAAAGCTCCGTAAGAGTCTTGACTGGGGAACATCCAAGAAGCAGATCATATGTAAGAACTGCGCAGCAGAGTCTCTGTACGATGAAGCTGACACTGCGGCATGCTGTCCTTTCTGCGGTTCCACCCAAGTTATGCCTGTTGATAATGACGAGAATGTCATGGCACCTCAGGGCGTAGTTCCGTTTGAGATCTCAAATGAGAATGCGGGCAAGATGTTTGCCAAGTGGCTCAAGAGCCGTTTCTTTGCACCCAAAGCGGCAAAGGAGAGCTGCAGGGCCGAGAATTTCCAGGGATTATATCTTCCTTTCTGGACATACGATACTGACACTACTTCTTCATACGACGTAAAGCTCGGTTTTGACAGGAGGGAAGGGGATAAGACTGTTACGACCTGGAAGCACTACCGCGGAGTATACCAGGAATTCATAGATGACCAGATCGTCTATGCAAGTAAGAAGACAAAGAATCAGTACATAAACAGTGTATCCACCTATGACTTCACAAAGCTTAAGCCTTATTCTCCTGAATACATAGCAGGTTTTGCTGCCGAGAGATACACACTCGGTCTTGATGACGGCTGGACAGTTGCAAAAGATCTTATCAAGACAAAACTCAAGCAGAACCTGACCAGGAAGCTCGAGAGGGACCATAATGCAGATCATGTGTCCAATCTCAATATGTCGACAAGCTATGATAACGTAACGTTCAAATATATACTTGCGCCCATATGGATCGCGAACTATAAGTATCTGGACAAAGAGTATTCCTTTGCTGTTAACGGTCAGACGGGTAAGGTGGCAGGCAGCTCGCCGGTATCGGTGATCAAGGTCATACTTACTATACTGGCGATTATTGCCATTGTGGGCGTCGTATACTATTTCACGTACAATTAACGCTTCTGATCATCAGTTGTTGATTATTATCAGGTGCCCCGGTTGATGACCGGGGCATCTTTTGAGTTGCCCGCCCGGAATGATTTGAATATCAAATGTTAACATATTGTTCATATATTAATAAAAAATTCATAAATTAGGCAAAAATGTGGAATTTAAGGTTGATAATTGACATCCGGCACGCTAAAATAGTAGCAAGTATAAACATATGATAGGGGGATATTATGTTTAACAAGATCAAAAAAGTAACAGCTATCGTTACTGCAGGCGCCATGATGGCAGGAACATTTGCTTTGAATGCGAATCTTCTGGGTAACGATGGTCTTGGTTCCAAGCTCAAAGTTAACGCCGCTGAATTTCCTGCAGTACAGGATTCCGCAAGTGCCGTAAACTATGCAACGATCCTCGGCAGAGCGACAGACTTCGGTATTGTTGCCAACGAGTTCCATCACAATATGCATATGGAGACGACGATCGCCGTTAACAATTTCTACCAGGATGACGGCGGTGCCGTTACTGACGTCGATTTTGTACAGGGTACAGCACAATTTATTATTGCTCATATTAAGAAAGGGTATTTTTCGCTCGGTTCTGCGCAGAGAGCTCAGACATATAATGTTGAAGTATCGAATTCTGTTTATTATGCAAATAATCCCAACGCTGAGACAGCTGATACTTTCTCTTATCCCATCAATCCCCGTAATGGTTCTGACCCTGTATATAAGGGACATGCCGGATTATTCTGGATAGACTATGATTTTATTAGTGATACCGATAAGACTCTCAATGTTTATTCTGTCCCCGATTCAACAAGTGAGAATAACGTTAACCAGATTATCAAGAACATGAAGGAGAAATCTGCGGAGATCTCCCAGAAAGCTACCGATCCCTCTTATTATGTTGATTATAAAGATTATATTAGCAGCATTCCCGATACTGCACACTTGAATCTTGATTTTGATTCCCCCGATTTTGAGAATAAAGTAATCTATCTTAATGTTGATGAGACTCTTGCAAGCAACATTGCTGAAGGCAAGCTGCGAATCATCAAGGATGATTCCACTATCATCTGCTTTAACTATCCGAAGAATTCGGAAGATGTCGTAATCGGCCGTCAGTATGTATCTGTAGACGGCGGACAGGTCTACTATTCTTCCGTTACAGGAAGCAGCGGTAATCCTAATGCCGAGGTTGGAACTAACAGTGATGTAGATGTTCATATCAACCAGAAACTGATCTTCAATATTCCTACAAGCGGCAATATAACACTTGATGCTGCCGGCGGTACTTTCCTTATGCCTGATCCTCAGAGCAAGACAAATGTTGTCGGCTCATCGACAGGCTGGGCTGTAACAGCAGGAAGGATGGAGAATAATGCTGAGTGGCATTATGTGTATAATGCAGTCAGCCAGGAGAGCATGACAGATGTTACGGGCGAGATCCACTTTGCTGCACGTAAAGCATATACACACGCTTGGAACGGCGAGAATACAATTGAAGATAAGACTATCTTCAACGAGAAAGATGTATATACTTTCAACTGGTATCAGACAGACTCTGATTTCTCAGTAGAAGGCAGGACTTCAGTTCCGGTAAAGAACCAGGCAACGAATACTATCAAATTCCCTACGATAAAGTTCTATTCTGATCCTGAGGAAGCCCCCGGCGGAGCAGACGATGAGTTCTATATTCCCAAGGGAACATCTAAGACATTCTATTTTGTTATTACCGAGGAAGGTGCCGGCGGTAAGATCGGTGATGTTGAACTCTCGAATGGTTATATCAACATTACCGTAGATGTCACAAACGATCCTACAAACGAAGAGACTAATGAGAATGGTGTCTTCAGATATCATGTAACTTCCGAGACTCATCTCGGTGATGCTGACAAGACCGTTTATAAGTATAACGGCGATGTTGCCATGTCCGGTGTTGAATTCAACCTCGGTGCTTTCTTCAATAAGTCAAATGCTTCTTTGCAGCTTAAGAAGAAAGTAACAGGTGATAATGAGGATGCAAAAGGAAAGGCATATACTTTCTATGTTCAGGATGATGCAGGCAACTATTACGATGCAGAAGGCAACAACGTTGGTCAGGCAAAGACCGCCATTGAAGTGATCGACGGAAGTACTGTCACACTCAAGAATCTGCCTGACGGTAATTACACTGTCTCAGAGGATATTGACGCTGCGATAAGCTATACAGGTGATTACACATTATGTCCGCCTGATGCGAAGGTAGTTAAGGTTGGTGCTTCATCAACACCTGTGGTTACGCTCACGAACGAATATGTTGCTACATCTCTAAAGGTAACCAAGAAGGTTGACGGGCAGCTTCCTACTTATAATGAATTCAGTAATCTTGATTACAAGTTCTATATCGAGTCTGTGGATAACCCCGGAATGTATCTTAACAGGGAAGGTAAGCTCGTATCACCTCC
>CADBNJ010000055.1 GCA_902795955.1 Oscillospiraceae bacterium | reverse complement strand
AGTGCTGCCAGAACTCCTGCCAATGATATCTTTTTTGTGTTCATGTCTGTCACCCCCATTTATCGAGTTGCGGTGATAATACTCCCAAATGCCTAGTATGTCAATAGGTTTTGATCATCCTGATTCCGCGAATACCCTATTCTCTTATTCGCCCACCTCAGAAGACACGCGATACCGAATGTCACGGCGGTAATTCCCGCAAAGATAGCGATGCCCACTCCCCATCCCCAATGAAGGAACAGATAGAAGTCGTTCGTGTCCGGATACTCCCCTCCGATCCCGTTGATGAGGATGTTAAGCACATATCCCGCTCCGTAAAGCACTGTAGGAACCGCTGAGAGCGCCGCAGATCTTAGCCCGGCCGCAGCATCCTTCAATGTCACATAGTCGTACATCGCTATAAGGGGGACGACAAGATGGAAAAGGAAATTAGCATTGCGGTACAGGTTGACGTGACCGTAAAGCGGCCCGAGGAAGAAAGCAATGACCGCGAATGTAACACCCGTCGCCGACGCTGACATCAGCTTCATCACCTTGGAGAGTTTATTATCCGTAAAAAGCGAGACCAGCGCAGCAATGCCCGCAAAAAGGTTAGACAGCACAGTGTAATACTTCAGATTCCCGAAGCCTCTGGACATAAGCCCCGTGCCGGTATCCTTGTTTGTGAACATTAATATAAGTCCGGCTGTGACAAGGATGATGATCGTGATGTTAATTATCCGCGCCTTCACTCTTCTTCTCTTTAACAACCCTTAAAGCCACGAATATTCCGATCTCGACCACAACGACAGCAGCAACAACATCTACAAACACATGCTGTCTCAAGTAAAGCGTCGATGCGAATACGAGTGCCGTGACCGGTACTGACAGCCACTTGAACCAGGCAGGACACCTCTCCATGCCGATCTTCCTGCTGAACGCCGCTCGCGTCAGTATGTAGCTCTCGAGGCAGTGTATCGAAGGAAACAGATTATCTGCCGGATCCATGTCGTATACGGACTGAACCCAGCGGCTTAACAGATCAGTACTTGTAAGATCATTGCGCACCATAGTGGTCGGAATCACGAGGAAACATACGAGGCATATGATCTTGGCGATGATCTCCGCAGTATATATCCTGTAACATACTGTCTTGCACTCACGTGAAGCAAGATAGAACCCGTATATCCACTGCGCATACGCCACAGGGATATATATGATGACGAACCACGTTACGAGCGGGAAGCACTTATCTATCGGAAGCGACAGATCGTAGTGATGCCAGTTTGTGTTGATGAGCCTCGTGGCCTGGAATGCGATAAGATCGACAGCTATGAGAATACCTGCCGCGATCCAGCCATATAGAGGTACCAGAAAATACTTTTTACGTTCCATGGATATCAATTATAACATACTCTGAGTAAGTTCCCGTCTTAAATGGTATCGCCCATCCGGAAATGCCTGAAGTTACTATGCAGTGCGTGTCTCCGTGATCGTAGAGACCCCAGATGCCGTCGTTCACTCCGAACCAGTATCCGAAGTATCCGGACGGCCAGACATGGCCGCCGTGAGTGTGGCCCGAGAGAACGAGATCCGCCCCCTGCTTTGCCTCCTCCTCAAATTCGCCTGGCTGGTGGTCGGCCACGATTATGTATTTGGACCTGTCAAGGGGTCCGAGAAGTGTTGACAGCTCCGTCCTCTCCCAGGATCTGTCCTCGCGCCCCACGATGTAGAACCTTCCGTCAACCAGCTCATAGCTGTCGCGCAGGATCGTGACACCGTTGTCTCTGAGGCACTTCTCGAGGTACAGCCCGTCGAAATCCCTGTATCTGTAATAGCCTCTGTCGTGGTTGCCGTATACGTAGTAGACAGGAGTCTTCATCCTGCCAAGAGCCTCACATGCTGTCTCCATGTCACTGCGGCTTGAATCATCATCGACAAAATCGCCGTCGATTATCAAAACGTCGGCCCCTTCAGCGTCGATCCTCTCCATCTGGCGCGCGAATCTCTCACCGTCCAGCGTCACGCCGAGATGTGAGTCGGCGATCAGCGCGATCCTTATATTTCCTGAGTTCTTAACAGTGTTAAACTCGTAATGAGAGCGGAAAACATGGTACGCGCAGAACCACGCACCCGTCAGGATCAGTGCCGTGGCGGTGAGAGCAATGACACCGCCGATGTACTTTCCGCCGGGCTTTTGCCGGTCCTCTTCCGGTATATCGCGAAGCCTATATCGCTCAGGATGAAGCACAGCGCGCAGTGCAGCATTACGACGATCATGGTGAATCTCTCATAGAATACAACAGATGCCATGAGCAGCACCGGTATGCATGCCGTAAACCACGAGAGGAATCTGTTCTTTATCCCCTTTATGAATGAGAACTTATGGAACCGCGTCACAAGGTAGATAATGGCAGCCAGACCGCCTATCCCCATAAATCCGACAAAAAGTATCCACAGGAATCTCATATCTTGCGCCCTACTGCCTCTCCCATCTTGACAGGTATCTCAATACCCTCCAGAGATGCCTCATATATATCCTCGCGGACGTTCACCCGACCCGCCTGAGTCAGAACAATGATGGTGGATCCCCCGTATTCGAAGTGTCCTTTCTCCTTGCCTCTCGTAACCCCGCACACTCCGGGCTCGTCATTGACTATCCTTCCGACGAGCATCGCACCGACTTCCATCTGCACGAGCCTGCCGCGATCCTTCGTATCGATGACACAATACTCCCTGCTGTTCCTCACGAAAACAGGGTACTCCTCCAGCGCGACCGGCCTTACCGTGTGGTACACGCCCTTGATGTGCCTGTTGGCGCTCTTCGTTCCCGATTCAACGTATGAATACCTGTGATAGTGATCGACACAGAGCCTGAATACCATGCAAAGACCGCCGTTGAATTCCCGGGCCAGATCCTTATCCTCCAGAAGATCAGCCATCGTATACGCACTCTGCTTGACCGGAACGACCGTATCGGGAGATATGCGGTACACCGTAAGAAGCCCGTCGCACGGTGATGCCAGCACTTCGGGATTCATGTCCGTGATCCTCAGGCCGTCCTTGATCCTTCTGCAGAAGAAATCATTGAAGCTGTTGATATCATCGAGAACATAGTCCTCAAGTCTTATGTCATTCTTGCGCACAAAAGATCTGATGAGAACCTTGGACATCCTCGTGTCCAGCAAGGCACCCGACAGCCGCGACACGGCACGGCTCGCCAAGGGCTTGAGAAGCACCCTTCCAAAAGCTGTCTTATATAGGAATTCCAGTGCCGTCATACAAAATTAGACAGTAGTATACAAGCGATAGTAATAAATTCACCCGCGCCTATCAGAACCTGTACGAGTATCCCGACTCTTCCCGGCTTCCTCATCTTGAAGCTTGCAAGATAGAGCACTGCCAGGATCAGCATGACTATGAAGTATACTATCGAGAAATCAAAGTGCATGTAATAATGAAGTATCAGTACCATCGGGAAAACAATGGACGCCGTCGTTATCGGAAGGCCCGTAAAATAATGTGAACCCTTCTCCTCAGCTTCCTTGTTACGCTCTTCCTCAGTCGCATTGAAATAAGCAAGTCTTATCATGCCCGCAAGAACGTAGATCACCGCAATGGCGACCAGCAGGATCGGATACCACTCGTATTTGCCGTCATCCTTCCAGAAAGGTCTGTCTGTAAACTTATCGCTGGCCCTGAGCATGGCAACGCCTATGGCGGCAGGAAGAACGCCGAATGCGATCAGATCCGAGAAGGCATCGATCTGCACGCCGAAATCCTTCTCGAGCTTGGTCCTGTTCTTCTTGCTCCTTGCAACACGGCCGTCAAAGCCGTCACACAATCCCGATACCATGAGGAAAAGAGCACCGACAAAAGGATGGCCGATCCCGGTCATAGCAATTATCGTTCCGATACATCCGGAGATCATCGACAGGTATGTGAGAATAACAGTATAGTCGTATACGCCGATCATGCCTTCTTCCTCCTCTTTAACATTATATACCCAAACAGTGTAATAATTCCACTGACTGCCACACAAATGTAGAATGACAGACCTCTGCTCATCATGTCCATCTTAAATGCTTCTTCTCTTCCTACGATACCCGTAAAACCGTCAACCATAAGGAAATCGGCAATGCCCATCGCACCCGGTACCGGAATAACATTAAATCCTATCGTGATGAGGCATTGAGAAGCAAAGATCGATACCGCCTTGCCGGCCGTTCCGCTTGTCATCAGATATACGAACACCGGAACCGCGATCTGACACGCGCGCTGCAGGAAATTCCAGATGAAAGCCTTCACCATGGTCGATGTCTTGCCCGACACGAGCCTGGCGCAGTCCATGTATTCCTCTTCGGTCTTATTGAGCTTCTCGATCTTCGAATCAAGCCTCTTGATGATATGCTTCCTGTGGAGGAATCTCAGAAATCTCCTTATCAGTTCAAAGACCTTGTCTCCCCTTCTCAATATCGACAGGAAGAATATGGAGAATATCGTCAGCACTACAAATCCCGCGATGATTATCACGATCGAGATGACCCTGAATTCGAACAGGAGCCTGTAATTGATGAGAAGCGCTATTATTCCGAGAGCAACGATGGAGAGCGTATACATCATCAGGTTCAGAATAAGAACTGCCGTGGCAACTCCCGCCGGGATCTTGTCGGCGATCATGAAGTAGGCCGACGCCGGCTGTCCTCCGGTCGCCGAAGGCGTTATCGCCGAGAAATAAATGTCAGCCGTACTGTATAGAATGCCCCTGTGAAGACCCCGCCTGTAGCCGACTCCCTTAAGAATGGAACAAAGCGCGACTCCTTCAAGGATAATATATAGAGCAACGCTCACAACGGCACATGCCAGCCACAGCTTGTTGCCGTCCTTTGCATTCTCCAATATCTCACCAATCGATATCCCTTCGCTCTGACTGAAGACAGCCCAAATCGTCAGACCTGCCAAAAGAAGCGAGAAGAGAGACCAAAACAGTTTCTTTTTCCAGTCCATATAATCCCTTAATATCTTTGAGTGATATAATTCTATCAAATTATTTATCAAATGACATCAGGAAGTTAATCAATGAAGATCATATTGAACAGATTCAGGAAGGATCCGGTGCTCATGATATCGGGATTCCTCGCAGTAATATCTTGCTTATTTGTACTCCCGGACAGCGCCTACATCGACTATATCAATTTCAGAGTTCTTGCGATACTCGGGGCGCTGATGCTGGTAGT
>CADBNJ010000054.1 GCA_902795955.1 Oscillospiraceae bacterium | reverse complement strand
CCTGTCATCCACCCTGAACGCTTCACGGAAGAAGTTGCGGAATGCCCTGTACTTCTCCCTTATCTCCTCCATGGACAGGGTATTGCTGATCATCGCGAATTTGGTTCCGTCTATCCTGTAACTGGTTCCCGTATTGCCGGTCGTCTCAAAGATCTTCCTGGCAAAGAGCTGCAGGACACGGTTGCCGAAATGATATCCGTACACCTCATTTATCTCAGAGAATTTGCTGATGCCTACAACAATGACATTGATCGAGGCCTGTCTGTTGATGTAGCTGTCAAGATCCTCAAAGAATCCGTACTGGTTCCGGAGCCCCGTCAATGTGTCTATATGACCCTGCAGACCGTGATTGCGAATCGTTCCGACGAAGTAATCCGGTTCTCCGAGAAGATCTCTTATGACAACGCCTCTGCACGTGCATACGTCATATTCACCGTCACGTCTTCTGGCACGGTACTGCATATCATGTCCGGCTGAATTGCCCATAAAGATCTCTTCTATGCCCTTGTGATATGCCTGGCGGTCATCAGGATGGATACAGTTCTCCCAGATGTCTCCGGCACCATACATATACTCGGAAGGAAGTCCGTATTTGTCCACTGCGTTTTTGGACCATCTGGATAAATCATATTTCATGTCGCAGAGGAATACATAAGTTCCCTCAGACACTACGTCATATGATTTGTACAGAGAATCCAGCATCTTCCTCCTGTCATCCGTGATCATCTTGATATTTGCCTTCTCTTTGAGCGAATGACTCTCACGCAGGAGCTTCTGTTCCTTAAGATGTGCCTTATCCTCATACATGCGGCTGTCGGCACGCTTGAATATGTCATCCACCGTACTGTCGATATCCGGCTGATAATAAGACATGCCCGCAGCGATGACGGGGCCTACGCCGACTCTGAGATTCTCCTCGACCTGTTTCTTCAATGTGAGAATAAGGTCTTCACGTATTGCAAATTCCTGCCCCCTCAGGATCACAACGAACTCATCGCCGCCGATCCTGAACACCGGACTGTGGGAGAACACGCGGCATATTATCTTACAGGCTTCCTTGATATAATCATCGCCTGCCTTGTGACCCTGCGTATCATTTATGAGCTTGAGATCATTCAGATCGCACAGTATTATGCCGAACATCTCATTGGAATCGCCGTCGATGACCGACTGAAGATCTTTCTCGAATTCATGATATGCAGTCTTGTTCCTTGTTCCGGTAAGGCTGTCCCTTCTGGCCATCTCGTTAGCCGTGTTGAGAGCCATAAGATGCTCCTTCTCACGCTTCACATCCTCTTCGCGGTTCTCGATGCATATGATCAGATGCGACTTGTCGGAGGACCATCTGACAGTCATCCTGGTATACTGCGGATCTCTGCCGTCTATGGACATCCTGTAGTCCTCCACGAGCTGCCTGTTGCTCTCCAGCTGTGTTATGAGATTGTCCTTGTCGAGGAACAGCTTCAGTCTGTCTACATCCTCAGGGTATATGAGCCTGTCGGCATTTCTGATCGAGGTGCCGAAGAAGTCACCGCCTTCCTCCTGTATCTCCAATTCACCGTACAGCTTGTGCGTAGCATATTCGTAATAATAACCCGTGTCGATGTCCACGTAATAGATCATGTCATAATGGGATGCCAGACTCTCTGCGATCTGCGAATAAGTTGCACTCTTCTGTCTTGTCTCCGTCAGTTCGAGTCTCGCCCTGACCTCTTCATCGATATTCTCTATACAGACAATGATATGCTTCCTGTCACCGGCCATGATCTCCGTATGCCTGATATGCCTTACCTGATCATCTACCACAAGACGGTAGGCAACCGAGAAGGAATTGCGGTGCTCGAGATTGCTGAGCATTACATCCTTATAGTGGAAACTTAAGGCCTTCTCCTGATCCTCCGGATGTACGAACTTACGTATGCTCCTTCTGCTCTCTGCAAAGAAATCACTTCCCGTTGCGGGGACATTCAGCTTCTTATACTCATCCGTGGATGATATCTCCACATAAGTGCTTGTCTCTATGTTGATGTAATACAGCGTGTCATACTGCCCGGCCAGGCTTGCCGTGATCTGATTGTAGATCTCCTTCTGGCGTGCAGTCTCCTTCTCCGCTTCACGGCGGCGGTACTCATCATCAATATTGATGACTCCGAGGATAAAATAATCGGCATTCTCATCAAGGCCTCTTATCATCCTGAGCGAGTGCCATACCGGCACGCCGTTGATCATCAGGCGGTATTTGATATTCTGCATACTGCCCTTGCTCATGGCACTCAGAAGATTGTCCTTCTGTATGTCCTCGATAAAAATGTGCTGATCTTCCTCGTATACCACCTTCTTACAGTCACGTATTATGTTCCTGAAGAAATCATCGCCTCCCTGTTCGAGATTGAGCGAATGGAATTCGGGATTCACTGAATACCAGAAATATGCATTTGTGACAGCATTAACATAGTATATGCTGGAATAGTCCGTCAGCAGCGCTTCAGATATCTTTCTGAAAATACTATCCTGTGTTGCCATGTAATGCCTCCTTACGTGGCCTGGTATGCCTGCTTCTTATCAAAATCGTGTGATATTTTTTAATTATACCACCTTATGCGAGATCTGTGTCCATCGCTATCTGAAGATCATAGCCGGGGTATTCCTTCTGAACGTGTTCCAAAACTTCCTGATACACGGCCTTGCGGTCCCTGGCATCGAAGCTGATGACGATGTCGAACCTCATGCTCTTTCTCTCCCTGACCATATAGAACCCGTGCATCTGGAGCACATGCTGATGAGACAAAACTATGTCCCTGACGTGTTCCTTTGTCTTAATGATACCGTCGTCCTGTGTATTGACGGAGTATACTCCGACTGCCGTCAGAATAACGCGGTGTTTTGTAAATACCGCTTCCTGTATTTCTCTTATGAGCTGATCGAGCTGATCTGCCGAATATGTATCCGGAACTTCTATGTGTATCGAACCGTTCCACGTATCAGGTCCGTAATTGTTAAGTACAAGATCATACGCTCCCTGAACGTCCGGGAATGATGTGACCGTGGACTTGATGCTCACTGCAAGATCGTGATCACCTGTCTCTCCAAGGATCTGCGATATGGTCTCTCTGAGCATCTCAAATCCCGACTTGATGATCACAAGTGATATAACGGCACCGAGCCAGGCTTCCAGCGAGATCCCTGATAACAGATATACCGCAGCTGCCACCAGTGTCGCAGCGGATATTACCGAATCAAGTGTCGCGTCCTCACCGGAATTCACGAGTGAGGAAGAATTCTGCTTCTTACCCACGCTCTTGACATATCTTCCGAGCACTATCTTGACCACGACGGCCACTCCGATTATCACTAGCGACACCGCCGAATAATCAGGAACGTCAGGATTGATTATCTTCTTGACCGACTCGACCAGTGACGTAACGCCCGCATAGAGCACGATGACCGATATTATCATTGCGCTCAGATATTCTATGCGTCCGTATCCGAAGGGGTGTTTCCTGTCCGGCTCCCTCCCCGCCAGCTTCGTTCCGATTATCGTAATGAGCGAGCTTCCCGCATCCGATATGTTGTTGACCGCATCCATAACGATGGCGATGGAATTGCTGACAAGACCTATAACTGCCTTGAACGCTGCGAGCATCACATTGGTAATGATGCCTATGATGCTCGTCCTGATTATTATCTTCTCTCTGTTATCTGCAGTTCCCCTCATAATTGTTTCTTCTTTCTCAAAGCTCGTCGAAAACCTTCGCATCTCTCCGCTGCTGCCACCTCAAATAATACCCTGCGGTCATGGACGACAGCATGGTCGTAAGAATGAGCACCGTAAAAAACTCAAGGCTGATGATGTTATACGAATATGCGACTGTTGCCAGAACTATGCCGGGACCTCCGCGCGCATTCATCGTGACGGCAAAATTCATCCTCGTGCTCATCTTCAGACCGGACGGCAGCATGAGAAGCCACGTCCCTATAAACTCCAGTCCGAACGCGATCGCGAAGAACAACAGGAACCTGGGCAGGGAGAAATCATGCACAACATTAAGCTGTATTCCGACAAGCGCAAAATAGACAGGAATGAAGAATGAGAACGCGATATTCTCCAGGTAATGCATGCGTTTCTTTGTATTGTCCGCCGTCCCGAATACTGCCTTGATCAGATACCCTACGACGAAAGCCGAATACATTATGTTGATTCCCAGGATATAAAGTGCTCCGCATGCTGCAAGCAGTATCACAAAACTCACCGTGTAGAAAGTATTGGCCTTCCACTCTCCCCTGATCTGCCTTATGAACTTGGATATCACTGCGATCGCTATGAATATGCCGATCGTTACCGATACGATCACCAGCATCTCACCGAGCCTGATCTCCCCCGACTGCGCCGTCCTCGTAGCCACATTGAGCAGCACCCACAGACACAGATCCTGAAAGGTCGATACAGTCAGCACCGTATTCGAGAACTTCGTATTCATGATCCCCATATCAAAGAATATCTTGGATATTACGGGTATCGACGTGATCGCCACCCCTATCGCAAAGACAAGACT
>CADBNJ010000053.1 GCA_902795955.1 Oscillospiraceae bacterium | reverse complement strand
TATGGTGAACCCATGCTTCGCGAACAGTTCCCGGAACTGGCGGATAAGGTTGCCGCGGGGCTTATCGGGAGCGGGTCTGAGTGTCTGGGATTCGATGATGAATTGTCGCAGGATCATGATTTTGAACCGGGGTTCTGCATTTTTATCGGGGGAGAGGACGACGTTGATTCGAGGACTGCTTTCGCGCTGGAGCGGGCGTATGCGAAGCTGCCGGATGAGTTCATGGGAACAAGGAGAGCAAGGGTAAGTCCGGACGGCGGCAGCCGCCACGGCGTGATCAGGCTGGAGGATTTCTTCATGTCCAAGCTGGGTAGCAGGACGGGTGTTCTTGAGATGCGCGACTGGCTGAGGATTCCCGAGTATTCGATCAGGGAAGTGACCAACGGGAAGATATTTTACGACGGGAAAGGGACGATAACTAAGGTCAGGGAAGACCTTGATAACATGCCGGAGGATGTGCGCCTCAAGAAGATCGCGGGGCACCTCCTGATCATGGGGCAGGCGGGCCAGTATAATTTTGTAAGGTGCTGCAGAAGGAATGATGAGGGTGCCGCACAGCTGGCGGTATTCGAATTCGTGCAGAGCGCAATGCACGTGATCTATTCGCTCAACGGGGAGCTGATGCCGTACTATAAATGGGCGTTCAGGGGGATGCGCGGTCTTAAGGTCTTAAGCGGAACGGAGGAGGCTCTGATCACGCTCCTGACGACTCCGAACGGCGGGAGCATGAAGGACAGGAAGGCGGAGATCATAGAGAATGTCTGCGGGCAGATAACAGGGGAACTTCAGGTACAGGGAGTGACCTGTGCATCATGCGGAGATCTTGAGCAGCATGCTTATTCCGTCAATGATCATATCAGGGATAATGAATTGAGGAACATGAATATACTCGCCGCGGTGTAAGGAGGGAACATGGACTTTACGAGAGTGCTGGAGAAGCTGGATCATCTTGTTGAGACGAAGGATTTTGAGGGGGCGGAATCACTGCTCGGGTACTGGATCGATGACGCGGCATCGCACAATGATCTGCAGAGTGAATTGTACCTCTATAACGAGTCGATGGGGCTCTACCGCAAGCTGGGCGATGAGGAGCGCGCGATGGCAAGTGCCGGACAGGCGATGGAGCTGATCGGCAGGACGTGCATGGAAGATACGGTTACTGCCGGGACGACGTATATCAACGCGGCGACTGTGTATAAGGCTTTCGGGAGGGCGGAGGACGGAATCCCGCTCTTTGACAAAGCGAGAGTAATATATGAGAAGAACCTTCCGGAGGATGACGGACGTCTGGGCGGACTGTACAACAATATGGGGCTGGCACTCACCGACATTGGCAGATACGAGGAGGCGATGACATCTTACGGCAAAGCGCTGGAGGTCATGGCAAGGGTAGAGCATGGTGCGTTGGAGAGCGCGGTAACATATCTCAATATGGCAGATGTCTACGACCATAAGAGGGGAGATGACAAGGAGCTTTATGAGCAGGAGATAACTGACCTCCTGACAAAAGCTTGGGAGTGCCTTGAAGACAAGACACTCCCTCGCAACGGATATTATGCTTTCGTGGCGGAGAAATGCGCCCCGAGCTTCGGTTATTACGGCTGGTTCATGGCTAAGAAGCAGCTGGAATCAAGGTGCATTACTCCACGTTCTTAAGCGCGTCGGTCAGAGGGATCTTTTTGATCCTCTTCATGTCGAAGAACGAGACGATAAGGTAGGATGCCATAAGTATGAGTATCATCTTGACGACGCCGAACCAGCTGATATACACGTCGAACCATCCGTTCATCGAGTACATGAATATCCTGAAGATGAATACCAGTCCCAAGATGCTGACAAGCGATGTGACAACGGCGCTGATTATTACCATTATGGTTGTCAGCATGATGTACAGACTGTTGATCTCCCTGTTCTCATAACCGAGGACCTTGACCATGGAGATCGAGCCTGCGTTTTTCTCAATGATCATCTTGGTGAGCAGGTAGATCACCAGGACGCCGATGATGAGGCAGGCGATGGAGATGTAGTCCATATAGTCCCCCATGGAGTGATCGAGCTGTGTTGCAACGGCCATGATGTCCTCGACCGTAACGACATTGTAGATCATCTTGGGATCGATATCATCTATCTTGTTATCAGACAGATATCCGGTGAAAGAACCGCTGTCCTTCTTGAAGATCCTGTTGAATCCGTCATTCGGCATGAAGACTGCAATGGCACCCGGATAATCGTATATGCCCTTGACCGTGAATTCATAGCGTCCGCCGGCGTACTTCTCCTTGAGGGTTATCCTGTCTCCGGTGTTGAGCTTGAATTTCTTAGCATATACACTGGAGATCAGCACTTCCTGCCCTTCGAGTTCCAGGTTGCTCTTTATGTATCTGCTGTTGTCAGCAAAACCGTAGATCATTACGCTCTCATCGATCCTGACGCCGTCAACGGTAACGAGCTCCGTCGTGGAGAAAGGCTCTGCTGTCTCTTCGGAGGTTGTTATGATCTTGCCGTCTTCGTCCTTGTAATCTTTCAGGATGTACTGGTAGTCCGAGATCATATTGCCTGTCATCGATGACTTGTAGTGATCAAGTGTCTCCGGAAGCCCCACTGCGAAAGCGAGGAGCAGCATTACAAAACCGATGCCGAACAGGAGTACAACATATCCGCCCGCATTCTGCAGAAGTATCCTCAGTCTGAATCGGTTCATAAACTTGAACGACGGAAGCCTCATTGCCTTCTTGCGCTTTGAGAAGCTCAGGTCTCTTCTGAGGAATCTCAGGGGAGACAGTCTCATCATTCTGACGATGACGATCAGATTGATGAAGAACATGAGAACAAACGGGATTACCGTCGTGTTGACAAATGCCTCCGCATTCCACACGGTCTCGTATGACACGAGGCTGTAGGAATTGTAGTACATTTTGACGACTGCATCCTTGAATATAGTGTATCCGAGAATATTGCCGACGATGGAGGACAGGATCGTCACTGTTACGGGGAGGAGCATGTAGTATCTTGTCAGTTCCCATCTGGTGTAACCGGTCGATCTCAACGTTCCGATCACCGCCGCCTCGCTTGCTATGGTGTTGGATGTTGTAATGGCAAATACAAATGCAAGGACCGCGATAAAGATATACACCAGAACGGCCATCATCACCTTGTCCTTGCCGAAATCATCGTAGGCAAAGTGGATCGCCTGATTAGCATATTCCGGCATGAAATCCTTCAATTCATTCATGTCGTCCTCATACTTCTGATAGCCTTCGAGTTCATCGATCTTCGCGTTTATCTCAGGCTCCAATGCCTTCAGACTGTCCGCTTCCTGCTGCAGTATGTCTGCGTCTTCCTTGAGCTTTGCCGCCTC
>CADBNJ010000052.1 GCA_902795955.1 Oscillospiraceae bacterium | reverse complement strand
GTAAAGAAATTGGTCGGAGTGGCGAGACTCGAACTCGCGGCCTCTTGCTCCCGAAGCAAGCACTCTACCACCTGAGCCACACCCCGAGGAGCGTTCTTTACAAGCTAAATTATGATATATCAACTTAAGCAATTATGCAAGTATCAAATTATCAAACGGCCTTACAATCTTCGCAACTCATCCAGGGCATTCTCGTACATCTTCTCTTCAACGCCCTCATATTCATCACAGAAACGCACGGCTGTCGCGATTTTGATCGTAACACTTTTACCTTCGACCGTTATGACTTCCTCGACCTTCTCCTTCAGCTTCTCCGCGAGTTCCTCCAGTTCCTCAATGGAATCCGCGAACTTCATAACGGCGAAATACGATTCTTTGGTTCGTGCTACGGCCGAGGATGTCTTAACGACTCCGAGGATACTGTCAGCCATCGACTGCAATACACTGTCGGCAAAGGATCTGCCGTATGATTCCACGATCCTGGCATGCTTAGTATTCTTAAGAAGGATAACTCCGAACTTTCTTCCGAAGTCGTTGCGTTTGGCGATATACTCAAGGTATGTGTAATAGAACATTCCTGCATTCATTACGCCGGTAACGGGATCAAAATTTGTTTCTTCGGTGCTTTCCGCACCGACACGCTCACGTTCCTCATCCACATCGATGATATACCCCATAAGGCCGACTATCTCGCCGTTCTTATACACGGGAAGCTTCGAACTGACCGTGTTGTGAATGACTCCATCTATCAGGCACTGACAATGCGAATTGTGGACAATATTACCGTATCTGATAATGCCGTCCTCCTCCTCGACATAGAACCTCTCGTTCATATGCCACTTCATCTCTTCTCCGGTCTTGCCGATTATATCCGCATCTGTCTCAAGCCCGAAATAATCGAGGAACGCCTTGCTGACACCTCTGTATCTCCTGTCCTTGCCTTTCCAGTAGAACTTGACCGTGGAATTCCAGACAAAGTTATACCACAGCAGCGAATACTCATCATAATCCGAGGATGAAGAAACTGCATTTGCCCCGTAATCAAGGATCGTTGTTGACGAATCCTTCATCAGCGGCTTAACGCAGTACAGGAACTCATTGCCCGACGGACCAGACAGCATCATGAGCGATACGAGCGCCCACCAGTAATTGCCGTCATCGTTCTTGAATCTGAAGGCATCCTCGATAATACCCGTGCCTGTCATCTTGATCCTGTCGATGAATGTCTGTGAATCCATGAACTGAAGATAACGTTCACGGTCACCGGGATGTATTACGGTATTTGCCATCATCATCGTCGACGTCTTCATGTCGACCCGCTCCGGACCTCTGTACAGCTTAAACTTGCCGATCAGCGGAGTTACAAAATTATTCTCGGGATTGAACAGGAGAACAACTGCGAACAAATGATTAAGCTCACGCAGCTTTATCTCCATGTCATCACGCTTGATCTGGTTGCGGTCGATGGTAATGTTCAGGATGGAACCTTTGTACAGGCAATGCCCGTCCTGCTCGGCGATCTCACGGCCGCTGAAGCACAGATAATTGCTGTTGCCGGTGTAATAGAACGTCTCCGGCTTCTTGGACTTCGACATCGCCGCAGCGAACTCATGATACTTGGGAACGAGCGGAGACCCTGTCCGGTATATCCTCCTGTCGGCTTCCTCCAGATCCGGAAGATTGTCAAATATCTGAAGCTTATAGGCATCATTCATGTAGAGCGTCTTGAAATCAGCCCCGTCATACTCCAGTATCTCAAGCGGCGTATCCGTAGCCCTTACATTGAATCCCGCGATATCGTAGAAATGGTGCCATCTTCTTCCCTCAGTCTTGATCCCCTTCTCCTTCAGATGCTCGAAAACAACATCCAACGGTTCCGGCTTGCCGAAATAATATCCCTGAAGCCTTCCGCATCCTATCTCCTTGAGGAAATCCGCTTCCTCGATCGTCTCAACGCCCTCAGCCAGCGTCATGATACCGATGTCCTTAGCCATGTTGACGACCGATCTCATGATCGACTTGGACTTGACGTTGAATGAAGACAGGAACTTCATGTCCATCTTGAGCACGTCAAAGCTGAAATCCTTCAGAAGGTTGAGCGATGAATATCCGCTTCCGAAATCATCCATCCAGATTCCGTATCCCTTATCCCTGAACCTGTCAATGATCCTTCGCATCAGTTCGCCGTCTGACACGACCATACTCTCAGTGATCTCTATGTGAATGTAGTCGCGCGGGATATCATACTTCTCCACTGCCTTCTCGACTATGTCGAGCATGTCGCAGATGAGAAAGTCAAGTCTGGAGAAATTGATCGATACGGGAACCATCTCCAGGCCGGCATCAAACCTGTCGTGAATGTCGCGGCAGACCTTATCGACCATATAGCAGTCCAGCTTATAGATCTGCTTACAGTCTTCCAGCGCACCTATGAACTTGTCGGGAGCTAATCTGCCTAACTGAGGGTCTTCCCACCTTGCAAGCGACTCAAAACCACACAGCTCACCCGTGAGTGAACGTATAACCGGCTGGTAATGGACCTTGATCCATTCGAGCTGTAATGCCTCGTCAATCTTGTTGACAATATATTCAGATATCATAAAAATCTCCGATACAGAACGTAATTTATTGTAACATATTCACAATCAGAATACAAAGAGTTTGTGGCAGTGACCGTCCGTGCTATTATATTTGCTATGTTTAAGGCAAATTCCAACAAGGATTTCGGCAGCGGATCCATCCCGAAGATCGTCCTGTCACAGGCCGTACCTCTTACGGCCTCGCAGCTTGCCACGCTTCTTTATAACATTGTCGACAGAGTCTATATCGGTCACATCAAGGATGTCGGAACGGATGCGCTCACCGGGCTCGGCCTCACCTTCCCGCTCATCACGATAATCTCAGCTTTCATGCTGCTGTTCGGGCAGGGCGGTTCACCAATATTTGCTATGGCGAGAGGTGCCGGCAACGATTCCAAGGCGCGGCGTGTCATGCACAACTCATTCATCATGCTGCTCGTCTCATCAGTTGTTCTTACCGCCGTCTGCCTTCTGTTCAAGCGGCCCGTCATCTACGCCCTGGGCGGCTCAGATGCGACATATCCGTATTCGGAGGCATATCTCAACATATACCTGTGGGGCACCGTGATGCTCATGGTGTCCTCGGGACTGAATTTCTATATCTCCGCCCAGGGATTCCCGGTCCAGGCAATGATAACGACACTGTCCGGCGCTGTGATCAACACCATATTGGACCCGGTATTTATTTTCGCGCTGGGCATGGGAATAAGAGGAGCCGCCGTTGCAACGCTCATATCACAGGCTGTGTCATTTGTGTGGGTCCTGTCATTCCTTGCAGGGCCGAAGAGCACCATCAGGCTCAGGTTCAGGGATATGGTGTTCGAGCCCAAGATATGCCTCGAGATAGTCTCCATAGGCTTCACGGGATTTGTCATGGAATTCACCAACAGCGCCGTCCAGATGGTCTGCAACAGACAGCTGAAGCTGTATGGAGGCGATGTATATGTCGGCATAATGACCATAGTCAATTCCGTCAGATCGATAATGGGTCTGGCCGTCACAGGCATCACATCAGGCGCACAGCCCGTACTGGGATTCAATTACGGTGCGGGCAAGCACGGGCGAGTCAGGAAATGCATCAGGTTTACCTTCATACTGGCAGCCGGTTATACGCTCATCGCATGGATCCTGATCCTTATCTTCCCGCAGGTGTTCATAAGGATGTTCAGCGACGACGTGATGCTTAATCAGATAGCCGTTCCTTATCTGCATATCTATTTCATGGCATATATCTTCATGGCACTGCAGTTCTCGGGACAGTCGACATTCATGGCTCTCGGCAAAGCAGGCCGTGCGGTGTTCTTCTCAATATTCCGCAAACTCATACTCGTAGTTCCTCTGACACTCCTCCTCCCGGTTTATCTGGATCCGCCCGTCAGCGGAATATTCTGGGCCGAGCCCGTATCCAATGTCATAGGCGGAACCGCCAGCTTCCTTGCAATGTATTTTACCTTGTACAGAAGACTGGATAAAAAAATGTCAGAATAAGTGGAAATACTCCCGTTTGTGTTCCATAATGAGGAGAGATGTTATTATCGCTCCGGAGGTGGAAACATGAGACATTTACCGTCGTGCAAAAGATCATTCAGAACACCGGCAGTCATTGCCGTTGCCGCCCTCTTGATCGCCTGCACCTGGTTGACTTTGGCCAACACCGGTGTATTTGCTGCAGGATCAAGATTTGCCAATTTGAACGGCCATAATTATCAGACGTGGAGCAGGAGTACTTTTTCTTATATCACAGCCACATCCGACGGAGGATACATGGTATTCGAAGGAGTCACCCCTGACAAAGATTACAGGGTGGAATATTATGATTCCGGCTTACAGCTTAAGAGCACACTGTCAGTACCCGCAGAACTGGATATATTCGGCGCATTTTACGAAGACCGGAATGGGTATTATGTCCTGTCCGGACAGAAGAATCCCGATGAGTCTGATACGCTCGAATGTTACCGCCTTACAAAATACGATAAGTCGTGGAACCGCATAGGAGCGTGCGGATTAAGCAACTGCAACACGGTTAGTCCTTTCGAAGCCGGAAGCGCGAGCATAGCTTCATCAGGCAACTTCCTTGTAGTAAGGACATGTCACACGATGTATAGTGTGGGCGGTCTTAATCATCAAGCCAACTTGACTTTTACTGTCGATACTTCCACTATGAGCATCACAAACAGCCGGAGCAAAGTATCTAATGTGACCACAGGATACTGCAGCCACTCTTTCAACCAGTTCGTAAGGATATACGATGACTACATTTATACGGCTGACCACGGGGACGCAAGTCCCAGAGCCGTAGTGTTATGCAAGTATAAGACTGCCATTACCGGTGGTGAACTTGCTTCACGTGTTGATTACTACACTCCTTTCACTTTCGGGGGCACGGACGGTGACAACAAAACCGGTGCTTCCATCGGCGGCTTTGAGGTATCCGGAACAAGCCTTATCGCTGCCGGCAACTCAATCGATCAGAGCAACGCCTCTTCATCATCAACGCGTAACATCTTCGTCACTACGGTAAACAAGGAATCCGGGAGCACCGGTACGAGATGGTTGACTTCTGATCCGGAAGGATCCGACAGCTACTCCACACCATTTCTCGTGAAGATCAATGACAACAGCTTTGCTGTCATCTGGAGCAGAGGATATAATGTCTATTACGCATTCATTGACGGAAGCGGCAATATCCAGGGAACCGTAAAGAGCGCTGCAGGCATGCTGTCCGACTGCCAGCCGGTCGTATCAGGAGACAGGATAATCTGGTATACATATGACGGTAATAACGTTAATTTCTTCGCTATCAACATATCTGACAAGAGCTTCTCGCAGCTGAATCCTATCAGCCTATACAGGACTGATATCGCGTACATACCGGTACAGGTCTACACCGGGAGTGAGATCCGTCCCTCATTTAGCATCAAATATGCCGGAGAGACTCTCAAAGAGGGGCAGGACTATACGGCAACATATTCCGACAACGTCAATTACGGTACTGCAACCGTAACAATAACCGGCATCGGCAGATTCAACGGCACAAGGAAGACATATTTCGATATCAGCCGTGCTGATCTATCAACGGTAAATGCGGAGCCAATATCAGATATGACCTTTACGGTACCACCGGTAGTGCCTGACGTTGAGCTGACATATGGCGGTCGCAGCCTGGTGAATGGAACTGATTACCGTGTGGATTCCATAAACAATGCCTCAGCCGGTGATAAAACCCTCGTTTTAACCGGGAAGGGCAATTTCACAGGAACCCTGGAGCTTCCGTACAGGATTATCCCGGCTGACATCAATGATATGACCTTTTCCGAGATTGCGGATGTAACCTATACAGGCTCGGCGGTCACACCTTATTTCCGGGTAAAAAACGGAACCGCGCAGCTCTCTGCAAATGAGGATTACACCGTATCATATTCTGACAACATCAATATCGGCACCGCGAAGATCACACTTACGGGCAAGGGCAACTACACCGGGACAAAGACACTTACGTTCAATATAGTTCCGTTGTCTGCGAACTCATTCACGATAACCTCGGTATCGGGTGTGACATATACAGGTTCTGCCATCACCCCCGCAGTTACTGTCCGGTACGGTTCAAAGACTCTTACCGAAGGCACAGACTATACCGTATCCTACAAAGACAACGTAAATATAGGAACCGCAACGATCATCGTAACAGGCAAAGGCATTTACAGCGGAACCAAGGAAAAGACCTTCAATATCAATCCCATAAGTATCCTATACGCGTCTGTTACGGCTCCTCAGGCTCAGACATATACCGGCTATGCCCTGACTCCGCCTGTGCAGGTCAAGTATGATGGTCAGGATCTGATATTGAACAAGGACTATACCCTGCAGTATTCTGATAATACGGCCGTAGGTTACGGCAGGATCACGATTACCGGGATCGGCATATTCAGCGGGACAAAAACAGCCAGCTTCAGGATAAAGGGGATCCCGATCAGTTCATGCACGTTCACATATACAGACTCATACATGTATACCGGTTCTGCCATCGAACCTGTCATCACTGTAAAGTATGGCGGCAAGACACTGGTAAAGGATACTGACTACACAGTTACGTATGGCAGCAATATCAATATCGGCAGCGGTTATGCGGCGATAACCGGCATCAATAACTATGCAAATACCACATATAAGTATTTCAGCATCACCGGCAGGTCATTGACGGAGCTTACTGTATCGGCAATACCTGATCAGGCATATACCGGTTCGAGAGTCACACCTTCTGTCACGATCAAGGACGGAACAAAGACTCTGGTGCCGGACACGGATTATATAATGTATTACGGAAATAACATCAGCGCAGGCAATAATGCATATGTTGATATTATGGGACAAGGCAAATATACAGGCAGCACGACAGTTTATTTCACGATCCTGCCTGCAGATATAAGCAAGGCAACCGTATCAAGCATTCCAGATCAGATATATACCGGCACCGTAAGGCGTCCTTCCATAACAGTAAAGTTTAATTCGAATACCCTTGATGAGATGATAGATTACAGTGTTGACTATTATAACAATGTGGGTATCGGAACAGCAGAAGTCATTCTGACCGGCAGAGGCAGTTTTACAGGAACAAAGAGAGTACCGTTCAAGATCGTATCCCCTTCATCCCCTGAACCTTCAGGAGAACTCACATATACCTGGAAACAGGAATCCAAGAAGTGGTATCTCTACGACAACTACGGACGCAAAGCGACCGGCTTCGTGACGGTGAGCGGTACAACGTATTATATGAACGGAAGCGGTGTAATGATGACCGGCTGGCAGCAGATAGGCGGAGCATGGTATTATTTCGCCTCATCCGGCGCAATGAAGACAGGATGGCAGAAGATAAGCAAGGTCTGGTATTACTTCGGTAACAACGGCAAAATGGCATCCGGACTCACTGTCATCGACGGTACCAGATATTTCTTTAAGAGCAGCGGTGCGATGGCAACGGGCTGGCAGCAGATCGGTTCTGACTGGTATTATTTCGCATCGTCAGGTGCATGCAAAACCGGCTGGCAGCAGATAAGCAAGGTGTGGTATTACTTTGATAACGCCGGCAGAATGACAACAGGCCTGAAGATGATCGACGGCAAGGGCTATTTCTTCAAGGACGGAGGAGCCATGGTATCCAAGAAGTGGATCGAGCAGGACGGCAGCTGGTACTGGTTCAAGTCAGACGGAAGTATGGCAGTTTCAGAGACTGTTAAGATCGGCGGGAAAGAATACAGGTTTGACACAAAAGGAGTGTGCCTAAATCCTTGATTTGTGTTATGCTAATCGTAGTTTGTCATAACTTACAGCGCGATTGACAGGAGGATCATATATGGTTTTGGGTGAATCAGGCGAGATGTATCTTGAGACATTGCTTGTTCTCGGTAAGAAGCACGAGCATGTCAGGTCAAATGACCTGGCTGTGAACATGGGCTTCTCGAGGCCGAGTGTATGCAGAGCCGTTAAGATTCTGAAGACAGAGAAGTATATCACTGTTGACGACAAGGGGTACCTGACACTTACCAACTCCGGCAGAGAGATCGCCGAGAAGATATATGAGCGTCACAATGTCATCAGTTCGTTCTTTAAGTCGATCGGCGTGTCCGAAGAGACTGCTGCCGAGGATGCATGCCGCATAGAGCATGTTATCAGCGACGAATCATTTGCAAAGCTCAAGGAGCACTTCAACCGATAATGGAATCTCTGAGCCTGCAGTAGGTGTAGCCCTTCTCTTCGTATGTCTCGAAGATACCGGTTACGGTTATCTCCTCCCCGGGCTCCGGGAAGTCT
>CADBNJ010000051.1 GCA_902795955.1 Oscillospiraceae bacterium | reverse complement strand
TCATTACGCGCAGGAGTGCGTGAGGTATCTTGTGAGCGGGACGCGCGGCAAGGCCAGGTTCCGCGTAAGCTATGAGGACATGAAGGCACTCGGATTAAGGAGTCTTGTGGGGGAATACTACGGTTCATAGAAGCCGTACAGCAAACAGGGACTGCACAATGGCAGCCCCTGCTAAATGATCCCGTTTATGAATTACAGGTTTATCTGTTGTCCCTGGGGATATCTCCGCCTGTCGGAGGTCCGCCGAGGCCGACTGCCTGGCTTACGAAAGGCGAGAGAAGAACAGCAAGGATATAGCTGACGACCAATGTCGGTCCGAGAAGCTGAGCCCAACTGACGAGCCACATGGGAAGGAAGGGCGGTACATTGGCCAGGGCTTCCGGAGGCATGTGGGAACGTGCCATGAGAACTCCGACAAGACTGCAGACGAGGCTGACGATAAGAGTGTTGCCAACAGCCATAGGGATGGAGTTCAGGAGCGTGAACTTCATGGAAGGCGGATTGGCGTTTGCCTTCTTTGTCAGGGCTCTGCCGATCTTGCCCAGAGGGATGATAAATGCGACGATGATACCGGTTACGACTGACATCAGGATATTAGAGATGTAACGTATTGCTACCGGTTGCTGTTCAGCTGCCTGAGGGTTGAATTTGGGGATCAGGAATGCAACAAGCACACCCATTGCGAGTGAGATGATGATCGCCATGATCAGGCCCATCTTGCGTTCTTTCTTCTTCATGTCTTTTACCTCTCTTTTTACTTCTCCGAGGTCGGTGTCGACCAATATATGCAAGTCGCTCTTCGGGTAGGTCACACATGGATGGATGAATCCGTATTCCACGTCTGATCTGCGCCTCGATTCAGCGGACTCGGGAGCATAGATATCACCGGATCTGAGGCGGGTCCTGCACCACCCGCATTCACCGCTCCGGCAGCGGTTCTTTGTCTTGATCCCGGAACGTTCAAGTGCAGTAAGGACAGTCTCATCTGACTTGGCAGGGATCTTTATGCGTTTGTCCGGAAGATCGACGGTAATCGTATATTGGGCAGGCGTTCCTTCCGGTGCGGGCGGTGTTCCTGCTGCTTCGTATCTGACGCGCCTTGCCGGCAGCCCGAGCTTTGCGATCTCCCCGCGCTCGTATTCATACATTGCGGCAGGTCCGCATACAAAAACCGTATAATCTTCAGAAGGCTTGTATTTGTTTATCAGTTCGCAAGACAGAAAACCGTTCTCGAATCCGTCCTTCGTCTCGTCTGACAGTACATAGACAACACGGAAAGAAGGGACGCTCTTTGCCAGTTCATCAAGTTCTTCGCGGTACAGTATCTCATCCTCACGGCGGCATCCGTAGAGAAGCGTCAGATCGAAGTCTTCGACGCCGTCACGTATTGCTCTTGCCATGGACAGGAAGGGAGTGATTCCCGAGCCGCCCGCAAGCCCCACCACGAACCTGCTGTCTCTTAAGGGTTCATAGTAAAGCTCACCCTCCGGTGCAGAACATGTGACTGATGTTCCTGTCTTCCAGTTATCGAGGATATAAGATGATACGAATCCGTCCCTGACACGTTTTACGGTTATCTCATAGAATCCCTTCGCCGTATCGGCAGGTGACGATGATATAGCATAAGGGCGGGCAGTAACTGTACTGCCTATCACCGCTTCAACGCTGATGTACTGGCCGGCAGCGAACGGAGCGGGCGAATCAGACTTAAGCCGGAATACCTTTGCGCCGGGCAGATCCTTCACATCCGCAACTGTCATTGCCTGTGAAGCGGGATGAAGTGCTGCAGCTGTCCTATTCGTGTTGTATTTGTCTCCGGCAAGAGGCATCTCTGCCGCCGACCTGGAGATCTGCGCGCGTCTTGCCGGGATTATCTGATCAAAGCGGCCGATATCGACCTTATCCAATGCATTTCTGAGGTTCTCTGAACTCATTGCTTGCCACCTCCCATAACATAACCCATGACGGGATAAGCGATCTGTTCACCGCCTGCGAGAGTGGGGAGGAAGCCCGACAATCTGTTGCCGTGTGCACCGCAGAAGAACAGTCCGGGTACGGTCTGCTCCGAGCCTCCTGCAAGAGTCCTTGCGCTCATGCCGTCCCATACGTCCGAATGATATCCGTAGATCGAACCCTGAGGCGTGCCCATATACCTTGCAAACGTTGAAGGTGAGGCAGTTACTATCTCCTCTATGTTGTTCTTCAGGTCATACCCGAGAACATTCTCGACACGGTCGATCATCTTGACTGCCATTCTCCGCTTGGCACTCTGATAATCGTCAACGGAAACCTTCTCCCATGCATCCGATGCGAGAGCCATGGTGATCGCGAAATGCGTTGTCCCCTCGGGAGAGCAGCCGGGTCTTGCAATATTGAGGCAGGTGCATGTGATATTATCTGCCGGGTCTTCAAGGAGCGAAGGCGAACTTGCGTGCTTGAACAGGACCGAAGTGTCTGTTGTGGAATTGAGGAAAACATTGTAATCCCTGATGCCGAGTTCCTCAGGTGACTTATCCAGTCCGAGGTATACTACAAATCCTCTGAATCCGAGCCTGCGTGCCTTTGCCTTGCGCAGTTCGAATTCCGGGATCAGTGACTTGTCGTCCAGCATCTTTGCATATACGTCATCGGGGAAAGCATTCGAGATAACGGCACATGTCTGATATGTTGTTCCGTCAGATAACGTTACCGAATCGACGGCACCGTTCTTCGTCCCTATGGACACTACTGAGCGGTTGTATATAAAATCACAGCCGCATTCCCTGGCACGTCTCTCGATGGCATTGGCCAGCTCGTGCGACGTCATCGACGGGATATATGCGCCCGAACCGAAATACCCTGCGATCATGAGGATGAATCTCGACGCATCTATCGTGTCGAGGTCTGACCCCTGATACGGCCAGTATGCGCCTATTATGTCTATCGCCCTCTGCGGCAGTCCGATGACCCGGAAGAACTCACCTGCAGACATGCTCATCAGCTTGCAGAACGACGAATAATCGCTCTTGAGAACCGAAGGATCAGGTCTGCCTCTCATCTTGCCGTTATATGCAAGTCCCCTCTCGAGTTCTTCAGCCGCATCGAAGATCAGATCTATCTTAGGCTTAATGCCGGGACACTGACTCTCCATGAATTCCGTGAATCTTCCGCGTCCGTGAGGCACGGTGACATCGAACTCGATATTATCACCGGGCGCGACGACAAGTCTGTATGCGTAAGGCAGCTGAATCATGTTAACGCTGATACCCAGTTCATCAAAGAGCCTGCCTAAATTGCCGCGCTGTTCCCCCTGACCAAAGTCGGGCATCTCGTGAAGGGAGGCTTCGAATTCGAATCTTCCTCTCACGAAGCTGGCAGCAGCACCGCCGACCGTATTATTGCGTTCCACTACAAGTGTCTTGAGTCCTAATTTGGATGCGCGCAAAGCAGCCATAAGGCCGCCGTTACCGGCACCTATCACGATTACATCATACTTCCCGGGCAAAAAAATCCCTCCTCTCGGATCCTGCTCACAGATTAATTCTACCAAAAGGAGGGATTATCAATTTTACAAGGATTATTGTGATGTTATGTACAAATGCACAATCAGAACGGCATGTTATCAGGGTCGGGAGCTCCCCCCGCGCATCCGGTAAGTCCTGTAAGGACATTCATGTCTTCCGCAGATATCTCAAAATCAAACACGTCGAGATTCTCTCTGATCCTGTCAGCATTGATCGACTTCGGGAGAGGGAGGAAGCCCATCTGGAGACTCCACCTTATGCAGAGCTGTGCAACGCTCTTGCCGTACCTGTCTGCCATAGCCTTCACCTCATCCACACTGAATATCCTGCCCGTTCCGAGAGGGCTGTACGCTTCGGGTATCATGCCGCATTCCCTTGTGTACGATACGAGTTCATCCTGTGTGCAGCCGGGGCAAAGTCTTATCTGGTTTACGACCGGTTTTATCCTTGCCGTCTGAAGAAGCGCATCTATGTGATGACGCCGGAAATTGCTTATCCCGAGGGCTCTGATCTTGCCTGCGTCAACAAGTTCCTCCAGAGCCT
The DNA here is from genome assembly GCA_902795955.1 of Oscillospiraceae bacterium. Lineage (GTDB taxonomy): Bacteria > Bacillota > Clostridia > Saccharofermentanales > Saccharofermentanaceae > Saccharofermentans. The sequence goes on along the minus strand of CADBNJ010000051.1, from coordinate 3,704 downwards.
TCCATGTCTCTTCATTGGCCTTCTGCCAGTTATCCCTGAACTTCAGCGGGCGAGGCCAGTGGATAAGGAACAGGTCAACGTAGTCAAGACCGAGGTCTTCAAGCGACTGCCCGAAAGACGACTTCGTCAGCTCATATGTGTGGTTGTCATTCGTCAGCTTCGTCGTAACGAAAAGCTCACTCCTGCCGATGCCGCTTCTTCTTATGCCTTCGCCTACTCCTGACTCATTGCCGTATGCCTGCGCTGTGTCAATGTGACGGTATCCCGCTTCTATCGCGGTCTTTACGGCTTCTGCCGCAGTCTCCCCGTCGGGAGTCTGCCATGTACCGAATCCTACGGATGGTATGCTGATCCCGTTAGCGAGCGTAGGAGTCTTTGAGATGACGGTCATTGTCAGTGCCCTCCTTATATCTTTGCTGCTTGAATAAAATAATAGATGACAATCTATAGATAATCAAGCGGACATGATATTGTTTTTGATGCTTGACAATAAGGGAAGGTATCATTAAAATTGAAAACGATTTTCATTTTCAATTCGTTGGAGGGTAATATGAAAAAACTAGTATCAATGCTTGTAATGATCGTAATGCTTACGGGAGTTTTTGCCGCATGCGGTAATGCGCCGGCAGCATCAGGCAAAAAGATACAGATAGTTACCACCATCTTTCCTGAGTACGACTGGGTGAAGAGCATCGTCGGCGATTCGGAGAATGTTGAGATTACGATGCTTCTTGACAACGGAGTCGATCTGCACAGCTTTCAGCCTACTGCACAGGATATAGTCAAGGTGTCATCATGCGACATGTTCATATATGTCGGCGGGGAGTCGGATAAATGGGTTGATGATGTTCTCAAGGAAGCTGTAAATGACAAGATGGTCGTAATGGATCTCTTTGATGTGCTCGGTGAATCCCTGAAGGAGGAAGAGGAGATCGAGGGAATGCAGTCTGAAGAAGAGGAAGAAGGAGAAGGTGAAGAAGAGGTTGAGTATGATGAGCATATCTGGCTGTCGCTCAGGAATGCTCAGCTGCTGATCAAGAAGATTGCAGAAGAGATCATCAAGATCGACCCGGCCAACAAGAGCAAGTACGAGGCAAATCTGGAATCATATATCGGGAGCCTTACAGAACTTGATGCAAAGTATAAGGAAGCTGCAGACGGCGGAAGAGTGAAGACATTGCTGTTCGGCGACAGGTTCCCGTTCAGATACATGACAGATGATTACGGACTTGATTATTATGCAGCCTTCAAGGGATGTTCAGCCGAGACGGAGGCAAGCTTCGACACCGTTATATTCCTGGCGAACAAAGTAGATGAGCTCGGACTTCACTCAGTACTTACGATAGAGGGCGGAGATAAGAGCATTGCCAAGACGATCGTTCAGAATACGGCGGACAAAAATGCTGTGATACTTACGCTTGATTCCATGCAGGGCAAAACATCAGCCGATGTGGCAAACGGAGCAACATATCTCTCAATAATGGAGAAGAATCTGGAAGTGCTCAGGAACGCCCTGGCCTAAGCCTGCGGACCGTTCCGTCCGCTTCCCTGACGGAAGTGTTGTCAAGCTGCGCTCTCAGGTTACCGATCACGCTCTGCCTGTAGATATTGCGCAGCTTCTCACGTTCCTCAACCTCTCCGGGTGTGAGTCCTTCTGTCTTGGCCTTGTGCGCCAGTTCGTTGATGCGTTTAATTGTCTCTTCGATAGTCATAGATATAATGATACATTCATATTCCGGTGATGCAAGTGTTTAAATTGACACGATGTGCTGCAGGCAGTATTGATGTCTGCAGCATTGGCCTTCGAAGTATGCTGCCCGATCTGTTGTGTCTCTATACTTGGTTTTTGAAATGTACCCGTAAATCCGCACGGGAAGCCGGCAGCCCCGGCCGGACGGAGCCATGATGACAAATCAGCGGGCTCCAAATAACTCTTGCAATCTGACAAAACAGATATATAATGTTAGCGATTGCTAATTAGCGGTCACTAACAAGTTGCTGAGCAGGAGGAAAACGCGGATGCAGCAGGTAAAGGTCAGCGTTGAAGGTATGTCTTGCAGTATGTGCGAGGCACATGTTAATGATGCCGTCAGACGTCTGTATCCGGGTGCGAAGAACATCAGATCATCACGCAAAAAGAATCTTACGACATTCATATCGGACGGACCGGTAGAGGAGTCGGAGGTAAGAAGTGCCATTGAGGGCATGGGATATGTTTTCGCCGGGATGAGTGTTGAACCCTATGTGAAGCGTGGTTTGTTCGGGAAGTAAAAATTTTTTGCAGCATGGGTTAGCGTAGACTAACCTGTGCGGAAGGAGCGGACATGATGCCGATACTGGTAGCAGACAGGGGAGAGGAACAGATCGTAAGAAAGGTTGGCGGAAGCCCGGATGTGAAGCGCCATCTCGAGAATCTCGGGATAGTTCCGGGCGGAATGGTCACTCTTATCAACGTGACGGACGGCAATGTGATCATCAAGGTCAAGGAGTCGAGGATCGCGCTGAACAAAGAGATGGCAATGAAGATAATGGTTTAAATTTTTGCAGGAGGGAAATATGAAGACATTAAGAGACATGAAGGTAAAGCAGACCTGTAAGGTCGTAAAGCTCCACGGCGAGGGTGCCGTTAAGCGCAGGATCATGGACATGGGCATCACGAAAGGAGTAGAGATCTATGTCCGTAAGGTGGCACCTCTCGGGGACCCGGTCGAGGTTACGGTGAGGGGATATGAGCTGTCACTGCGCAAGGCTGATGCCGAGATGGTTGAAGTTGAATAAACAAAGAAGGAAGGAACATATTACATGAACATCAAGATCGCTTTAGCGGGCAATCCGAACTGTGGTAAAACGACACTGTTCAATGCCCTGACAGGTTCCAATCAGTTCGTCGGCAACTGGCCGGGCGTAACTGTCGAGAAGAAGGAAGGTAAGCTCAAGAAGCATGACGGCGTAACGGTCACCGACCTTCCGGGTATCTACTCATTATCGCCTTATACGCTCGAGGAAGTCGTTGCCCGTAATTATCTCATCGATGAGAATCCGGACGTTATCCTCAACATCGTTGACGGTACGAATCTGGAGCGTAATCTCTATCTCACGACACAGCTTACGGAACTCGGCATCCCGGTTGTCATGGCAGTAAACATGATGGATCTCGTTAACAAGAACGGAGATAAGATCGACCTTAACATGCTCGGCAAGCAGATGGGCTGTAAGGCTGTTGCGATCTCCGCTCTCAAGGGAACGGGAATAATGGAGGCTGCAGAGGAAGCCGTCAAGGCCGCAAAGGGAACAAAGACAGTTCCTCCTCACTCTTTCTCCGGGCCCGTCGAGCACGCACTTGCTCACATCGAGGAGGCCGCAATACACGACATGGCTGCCGATAAGCAGAGATGGTATGCCATCAAGATCTTCGAGAGGGACGAGAAGATAATCGCAAAACTCGGCATCTCAAAGGACAAGCTCGAGCATATCGAGAAGGACATCGCCGCAGCCGAGAAGGAGCTCGATGACGATGCTGAATCGATCATCACAAACGAGAGATATGTTTATATCGCATCGATAATAAAGAGCTGCTACAAAAAGAAGAACAAGGCTTCGCTGTCAACCTCAGACAAGATCGACAAGATCGTAACGAACAGATTCCTGGCACTGCCTATCTTCGGTGTTATCATGTGGCTCGTATACTTCATATCAATGTCCAC
>CADBNJ010000050.1 GCA_902795955.1 Oscillospiraceae bacterium | reverse complement strand
TCTCAAGACAGTGTAACATCGTCTCTGATTCGAACCTGTCGAAAGAGCAGTTCAGCACAAAAGGGAGTCCGTCTTCAGGAGACAGGATCGTATTGCCGCGTTTTGTAAGTTCTTCCCTCAGATAGGAATTGATCTCACTGACATTGGCATACGCATTCTCCCTGTTCCTTACAGCTTCAGACAGCGCAGCCTCAAAGCTTGATGCCAGAAGTAAGCTCTCCGTACCGGAACGCATTCCCTTCTGCTGACCTCCCCCGAGTATCAGCGGATCTATCCTGACTCCGTTCCTGACATAAAGAACGCCGACACCCTTGACGCCGTGTATCTTATGTCCGGAGAATGATGCCATGTCCACACCCGTTTGGGAAAGATTGATATCGAGCTTTCCGAGGGACTGGACACAATCAAGATATATTGCACAGTTCCTGTTCATGGTGTTACGGATACTGACGATATCATGCAAAGGAAGTATTGAACCAGTCTCGTTATTAACATGCGTAAAGCACATCAGGGCGCAGTCTGTTATATTGGCCTTGATCTCATCAAGATCCGGCCTGCCGTCCCTGCCGCACTTGACGCGGATGACTTCATACCCCGAACCCTCAAGAAGCTTAAGAACTTCCAGAGTCGCCTTATGTTCAGTTCCGGTAGATATTATCTTGTTCCCCTTGCGCTTATTACGTGACATGTAACCCCTGATCGCCGTATTGGCGCTCTCGGAGCCGCAGGAGGTGAAGAATATCTCCTCAGGCTTCGCGCCGAGCATGGAAGCCACAGAAGCAGTTACGCGCTTGTATTCCTTATCAGCGGACAGGCCGAGTTTATGAAGCGACCCCGGATTGCCGAAGAGGTCGCCTGTAAGATTGCTGTTTATCCTGTCGATTACTTCCTGACAGGGCTTTGTGGTAGCGCTGTTATCGTAATAGATCATACATTGAGTACAACTGCACTGACAGCGAGATCGTCCTTATACTTATCGAGCAGCGGCTTTACGCACTCGTCAAGGAATGCGGTAACCTGCTCGGGACACCTGCCGATATAGAGCTTGGGATCCATAAACTTTGACGTATCCTCAAGCTTAATGCCGAATACCGGATCCTTTGCTATCCTTTCGAGCAGGTCATTGGGTTTGCCTTCCATCTTAACGACAGCACCTGCTTCCATGGAATAGACGCGGATCTTCTCATGAAGCTCCTGTCTGTCGCCGCCTCTGTTCTCGACGGTATCCATTATGATATTCTCCGTCGCCATAAAAGGAAGCTCATCCATCATATGCCTGTTGATGACTTTCTCATAGACTACGAGTCCGTCTGCGATATTCGCATATATGCCGAGGATCGCGTCGATTGCAAGGAAAGCCTCCGGAACCGATAACCTCTTGTTGGCAGAATCATCCAGAGTTCTCTCGAACCACTGCTCGGAAGCTGTCATCATGGGGCTCGTTGAAGCAGAGATGACATATCTTGCCAGAGAAGCGATCCTCTCCGATCTCATGGGATTGCGCTTGTAAGCCATTGCCGACGAGCCGATCTGTCCCTTCTCAAAAGGTTCCTCCATCTCCTTGAGATGCTGCAGGAGCCTGATATCATTCGAGAACTTGTGAGCACTCTGAGCGATGCCGCAAAGAGCATTCAGCACCATTGAATCGACCTTACGTGAATATGTCTGTCCTGATACGTAGTAAGAATCCTTAAATCCCATCTTGGAGCAGATCTTCTTATCAAGTTCTACACACTTGGCGTGGTCACCCTTGAACAGTTCAAGAAAGCTTGCCTGAGTACCTGTAGTACCCTTGCATCCGAGAAGCTTCAATCCTTCCGATACATGAACCACTTCCTCAAGATCGAAGGTAAGATCCTGCAGCCACAGAGATGCTCTCTTACCGACAGTAACGAGCTGTGCAGGCTGGAAATGTGTGAATCCCAAAGTAGGAACAGACTTATATTTATCTGCAAAATCAGCGAGTTCCTTGATTACCACAACAAGTCTTTTGCGGATAAGCTCAAGTCCCTCCCTCATTATGATGATATCCGTATTATCTCCGACATAGCAGGAAGTTGCTCCAAGGTGAATGATACCCTTGGCATTAGGACACTGAACACCGTAAGCATAGACATGGCTCATTACGTCATGTCTTCGCTTCTTCTCTTCTTCGGCAGCAACGTCATAATTAATATCGTCGGCATGTGCCTTAAGCTCGTCTATCTGAGCCTGTGTGATATTAAGACCAAGTTCCATCTCGGATTCTGCCAGAGCTATCCACAGCTTCCTCCACGTCCTGAACTTCTTGTCAGGTGAGAAGATATACTGCATCTCCTTACTGGCATATCTGGAATTCAAAGGGCTCTCATAAGTATCTTTCATCACTGCTCCTCCAAAAGTTTGTCGATAGCAGTTATTTTAGCACAAACAGCCAGAACATTCACCGCAGTCTCAATGTCATTTACTGAGGGGAAACTGGGCGCGATCCTGATATTTGAGTTCTGAGGATCCCTGCCGTAGGGATAAGTCGCGCCTGCCGGTGTCAATGCCACCCCGATATCCTTGCACATCTTAACCACCTTATCGGCAGTACCGGGCATAACAAAAAGGCTGATAAAATAACCTCCTTTGGGCTCATGCCACGAAGCAACACCCGTTCCGTCCAGCTCTTTGGTGAGCACCTCCAAAGTCTTGCCGAACTTTGGTCTTAACAAAGCTGCATGCTTGCTCATGTGAGCCTTGACTGCATCAAGATCAGGAAGCATTCTGGCGTGAGCAAGCTGATTTACCTTGTTATTGCATATTGTCTGTACAGCCATAATCTTCTTCGCATGATCCATATTCTCCTTGTTTGCGGCAATACAGGATATTCCTGCTCCGGCGAACGTAACCTTGGAAGTAGAAGCAAACTCATAGACTCTTGAGGGATTGCCGTATTCTTCACAGAGTCCCAGTATGTCGGGAACGCTTCCCTGCTCATTCTCGTCATCGCTCAGATGATGGATAACATAGGCATTATCCCAATAGATCCTGAAGTCCTTTGCACCTGTCTTCATAGATGCCAGTCTTCTGCATGTCTCCTCTGAATAAACGATTCCGTCCGGATTGCTGTAAACGGGGTTGCACCAGATACCGAGAACCTTATCATCCTTTACCAGCTCCTCAACAATATCCATGTCCGGACCGTTCTCCGTCATAGGGACGGTAATAAGTTCAAAACCAAGCTTCTCCGTTACCCTGAAATGCCTGTCATATCCCGGGGCCGGGCAAAGCCATTTCCTTCCCTCCACCTGTGCCCAGGGTTTGTCCGAATCATGCTCGCCAAATACCATCGCGCGCATGATCGAATCAAACATCTGATTGAGGCTCGAGGAATTGCCGAGGAAGATGTTCTCAGCCTTTGTTGTGAGGATCTGTGCGAAAACCTCCCTCATGTCAGCAATACCTGCAGGGCAGCTGTAATTCCTTGTATCCGTGCCGTCCTTTGCCTTGAATCCGCCCTTGGACAGATCGTCATACATTGTGTTAGTCAGATCGAGCTGTTCGGGACTCGGTTTTCCTCTTGTCATATCGAGAGCAAGGTTCATTGCCTTATACTCTTCGTATCTTGCAGAGAGCCTTGCTCTCTCCTGCTTAAGCTGTTCAGCATTCATCTCACTGTAAAGTGCCATAATAACTCCCCGTTTTACAAACATTTTTGCAATTCACAAACCCGTAAATTGCATTTTCTGCTTTATTTACTATATCTAAGCCTTGAGTATTATATTGAATTTGCAATTTTGAGACAATGATTTTTCATTTTTATTATTCAGAAAGGGATAAATTCTACATTTTGCACCAATCCCCCCGCATCAAGCGTCACTTGACCTACCAAAAAGTACACATTACGGTCATACAGCCCGAATTCACGTATCAGATATTTTGTTGTTTTATATATCTTGCGTCTCTTGGAATATGTGACACTCTCTGACGGAGTGGGATAGCCGGGGTTATACTGCCTTGCTCTTACTTCCACAACATAGACGGTGTCGCTGCCGGTGAATACGGCGTCAAGTTCGCCCACATTGTGTACCGAATAATTTCTGACAAGAAGCTTCAATCCCCGGGATCTGAACACCCCGATTATATGTTCCTCGGCTCTCCTGCCTTTAGATGAAGTTGATTCTTTGACAAGCATAATGTAATAGCCTCGCTTTCGATTAAGATATATAATTAGTTATTGTTTAATTTACGGAGGTGCTCCATGATCGCAGAGAAGATGAAGGCAAAACTTGAAGGCGGATCTGAAATACGCAGGATGTTCGAGGAAGGCGCCAGGCTGAAGAAGATCTACGGACCTGAGAATGTCTATGATTTCTCGATAGGCAATCCTGACCTGGAGCCCCCCGTTGAGGTAGTAAACGCACTTAAGGAACTCGCAGATAATCCGGTACCCGGCATGCACGGATACATGAGCAATAACGGCTACGAGTCCACACGCCAAGCAGTTGCCGCCAAAAGGTCGGCAGAGTCCGGAATAGACATCGCACCTGACGCGGTCTGCATGACTCCCGGAGCAGCATCCGCAATGAATGACGTTCTTCACTCCATTCTCGATGACGGTGATGAAGTGATCGTGACAGCGCCCTTCTTCATGGAATACACGGGATATATCGAGAATCACAACGGCAAAGTAGTGATCGCAGATACAGATGACAGATTCATTCCGCATGTTTCAGCTATCGAGGAGAAGATCACTCCAAGGACCAAAGCGATCATAATCAACTCCCCCAACAATCCTTCAGGCGTCATTTACTCAGAGGAGTTCCTGACGGAACTCGACCGGATGCTTGCCGCTCAGGATCATCTCATCCACGTTATCTCGGACGAGCCGTATATCGATCTTGCATATGACGGCAGGGTAGTTCCTCCGACACTCAAGTACATTCGTAATCTCATCATATGCTTCTCATGGAGCAAATCGCTGTCCCTGCCCGGCGAGAGGATCGGCTATACCCTGGTAAGCCCGAGGCATGCCGATTACAAGGAGCTGACAGCCGCCATCGTAATCTCCAACAGATCACTCGGAAGCGTCAACGCTCCTGCAATCTGGCAGAAGGTTATCGAACGTTCCATCAATGCCAAGGTCGACGTGTCCAATTATGAGAAGCGCCGCAATCTGCTCTACTCCAACATCATCGACGCAGGTTTTGATTCCGTAAAACCTGAAGGCGCACTCTACATCTTCATGAACACCCCCAAAGGCATGACAGATGAAGAGTTCGCCGCCAAATGCGCTTCATATAATCTCCTCCTCGTCAAAGGAGCCAGCTTTGCAAAACCGGGTTATATGCGGCTTGCATTCTGCGTATCCGAACAGACGATAATCAATTCCCGACAGGCTTTCTTCAATGTTGCCGGAGATCTCGGTCTTCAGCACAGAGCAGCGCTCTGACATTACACCTTTCTGCATACGACCAGAAGCCTTCCGTCAGGAACACTGTAATCACATGTTATCAGTGTCAGGTATTCCGTGTCAGCCTGTAAATTGCCGTCACACAGGTCGACGACCGCATTACGCCTGCACTGCGCAACAAACGACAGCTTATCCTGATATCTCCCGAGATCGATATAATTCTCCCATTTAAATGATCTGATCCTTACGTTCTGCACCAACACTGCAAACACCTCATACACTGATGTCCCGTCCCGCGTGGTCAGCTTGACCACACGGTGATCGCTCGCCCAGTCAAAATCCTTATACTTTTTGAGCGATGCAAACATCGTACCGTTGTGCATATGATGTCCGTAGATTATGATCTGATCACTGTCAACAGAATCATAGGAAGGTATATACAGGCTCCCGCTCTTGCTGTACTTTCCATCCGGCCTGCGTTTGAGATAGTAACCTTCATCTCCGTGCCGCTCCTGCATTACAGGATAATTGATCCTCGTGCCGTCTATAACAAGCCAGGCTGCAATATTCTCATTAAGCATAATCTCAGAAGGCAAAACCCTCATATCTTCCTCCATCCTTTCCGTTACCTGTCTTGATAATCCGTGGTAATAGATCATATCGGATACATCCTCGATCACCTGCGGCAGGGTATCCCTGCCGCAGATCAGAACCGAGGCCGATACAGCCATGATCAGCAGAAGGATTACAGGACCCGGCCTTATTCTTTTGAACTTATTCATGTTTCCTCTTACTTACATAAACGATCATGCCTGCCGCCGACAGAACAATTCCCGCCACAGACAGCAGTACTGTTACATATTCACTCTCACTGATACCGGAACCTGTCTTGGGGACATCGGTCACGGTAACAGTCTGCGCCTTGTTCAGCGGATCTCTGTGTCTGCAGATAAGGATATCCTCTCCGCCGTCATCTGCTCTTACATATGCATCTTCATACACAACGATCATATCGCCGTCATGAAGTCCGGAAGCGTCCATCAGCAATTTGACATCCACACTGCCATCAGGACTTGCGGGGATAAATGTCACTTCAGAATTCACCTCTTTGCCGGACGGATCCTTAAATGCTTCACCCGTTCCCGCATACTTCAGCGATCCTGATACAACATATGTCTTTCCTGGCGTGAGATTCCTGTATTCGACATGATCCGTAACAGTTACATTCTTCTCCCTTGATATCAGCTTGCTTCCGTTCACCCCGGACGCACTCGTAACAAGTTCCGGAACTCTCACAGTCTGGTCTTCATCATTGATGTCTGCGTGGATCGCAACAGGCCTTCCTTCATACCTTACCGTCTCGAAAGCAACGATCTCTTTGGCATCCAGCACCGAAGCATCAACAGTGAATTCAACAGGTATATAACCGTCCTCTCCGGGTGCTTTGAAAGATACCGAGGATGTTACCGGATTACCGTCTTTGTCCTTTATCTCACTGCCTGTCCTCTTGTCCACAAGGACACCGGTAACAAGATAATTCTTACCGGGAACAAGTCCTTCATAGCGCACCATGTCGGTAAGCACCGTTGATCCGCTTACTGTTACAGTGTGTGAACCCGTTGCTTTATCGGTGAGTTCCGTACCTATATCGGGTATCTTAACCGACTGATCCTTATCATTGATATCCTCATGACTGCCTATGAGATCGTCTCCTTTGTACAGGTACTCATAAGCAACAAGTTCCAT
>CADBNJ010000049.1 GCA_902795955.1 Oscillospiraceae bacterium | reverse complement strand
TTCAGCATGCCGATCATAGAATATGCGATCCCGACCTACTACATAATCGCCTGCGCCGAGGCGTGCTCCAACCTGTCAAGGTATGACGGTGTCAAGTACGGCTTCAGGCCGGAGGGCGTCGACAATCTGATGGATCTCTACGTCAGGTCGAGAAGCGAAGGCTTCGGAATGGAAGTCAAGAGGAGGATCATGCTCGGGAATTTCGTGCTGTCCTCAGGATATTACGATGCGTACTACAACAAGGCGCTTCAGGCCAAAGCACTTATAAAGAAGGCTTTCGATGAGGCCTTTGAGAAATATGATGTGGTTATCGGCCCCGTCGCGCCCACGACCGCACTTAAGGCAGGGGAGAGCCTGTCAGATCCGCTCAAGATGTATCTTGGAGACATCTGCACTGTTCTCATCAATATCGTAGGTCTTCCCGCCATATCGGTACCCTGCGGCAGCGATAATGAAGGAATGCCCGTGGGAATGCAGATCATAGGCAGACATTACGATGAGCAGACGATCCTGGGCTTTGCCGCAAACTACCAGAGAGGAGTAAGAACATGACAGATTACGAGATGGTTATAGGCCTTGAGGTTCACTGCGAACTGTCAACGGCATCGAAGATCTTCTGCTCCTGCTCGACAAAGTTCGGAGGAGCTCCCAACACGCACGTGTGTGAGGTGTGCTCCGGTATGCCCGGCACGCTTCCGACGCTCAACAAACAGGTTGTTGAATTCGCGGTCAAGGCCGGCCTGGCGCTGAACTGCGACATCACAAGGCGCAATAAGTTCGACCGTAAGAACTACTTCTATCCCGACCTCCCGAAAGCATATCAGATATCGCAGCTCTACTACCCGATATGCCGCAACGGTCATGTGGACATCAAGACATCCGCAGGCTCAAAGTCCATCGGCATCCACGAGATCCACATGGAGGAGGACGCAGGCAAGTTGGTTCACGACCCTCTGTCAGGCAAGACAATGGTTGATTTCAACCGCTGCGGTGTTCCTCTCATAGAGATCGTATCCGAGCCCGATTTCAGGTCTGCCGACGAGGTGATCGCATATCTTGAGAAGCTCAGGGATACGCTGCAGTATCTCGGTGTGTCTGACTGCAAGATGCAGGAGGGCTCCATGCGTGCCGATGTAAATCTCTCCGTAAGACCCAGAGGCCAGAAGGAATTCGGTACAAGAACCGAGATGAAGAACATCGCATCCCTCAAGGCTATCGCCAGAGCGATAGAGTATGAATGCGAGCGTCAGATAGACGTTATCGAGGCAGGAGATAAGGTCGTCCAGGAGACGAGAAGATGGGATGACGAGAAGGAATATACTTATGCAATGAGGTCCAAGGAGGACGCTCAGGATTACAAGTATTTCCCGGATCCCGATCTCATGCCCATCGAGATAAGCGAAGAATACATAAGGCAGATCAGGGAGGCTCTTCCCGAGCTTGCCGATGCCAAGAGAACGAGATATGTCGAACAGCTCGGTCTCCCTGAATACGATGCGGAGATCATTACCGGTTCTACGACACTCGTTAAGGTATTTGAGACAACATGCGGTATCTGCAATGCCCCCAAGGATGCCTCCAACTGGGTCATGACGGATCTTCTGAAGCTCTGCAACGACAACCACATCACACCTGAGGAGATGAACTTCAGATTTGAATCTCTGGGCGAGATCATCAAGATGGTAAATGACGGCAAGATCAACCGTAAGACAGGACGTGAGGTATTCGCAAAGGTATTCACGGAAGATGTCAACCCCGAGCAGTATGTCAAGGACAACGGGCTTGCGCAGGTATCAGACCTGTCGGCTATCGAGCCTGTCATCAAGGAAGTCCTCTCCAATAATGAGAAGGCAGTATCCGAGTATCTTGCCGGCTCCGAGAAGAACTTCCAGTTCCTCGTAGGTCAGTCCATGAGGTCACTCAAGGGCAAGGCTGATCCGCAGGCTGTAAGGACAACGCTCCAGAAGCTCCTGGATGAGATGAGGTAAAGCGGAGATATGCCGACTGTAGTAGCTCTGCTTCTCGTTGTTTTCCTTATCCTTGTCAACGCTTTCTTCTCCGGTACGGAGATGGCGGTCATTACGCTCAATGACGCGAAGATCCGCAAGATGGCTGAAGACGGTCATAAGAAGGCTAAGAAGGTAGTTAAGTTCCTCGATAAGCCGTCCGGTTTCCTTGCAACGATCCAGGTAGGAGTGACATTTGCAGGATTCCTGTCATCCGCTTTTGCCGCAGGAAGCTTTGCCGGCAAGGCGGCTCTGCTCATCGACCCGGAGAGTAAGTATTCCTGGATGAGCACTCTGTGTACGATAGTGATCACTCTGATCCTGTCGTATTTCTCGCTGATCTTCGGTGAGCTCGTCCCCAAGCGTATCGCTCAGAAATATCCGGAGAAATGGGCATTTGCGTCAGCAGGGATCGTAAGATTCTTCGGCATTATTGCAAAGCCCTTTGTCGCATTCCTGACTTTATCGACCAATGCCGTGCTGAAGATCTTCAGGATCGACCCTAACAGTAACGACAAGGAAGTTACTGAAGAAGAGATAAGGATGATGGTCGATGTCGGTTCCGAGACCGGCAACATCGAGGACTCCGAGAAGGAGATGATAGAGAATATCTTCGAGTTCAACGACAAGGAAGTGTCGGAGATCATGACGCACAGGAAGAAGATCGTGTCGCTTGCAGTCGATGCCCCTTTCGAAGAGGTAATGAGAGTCGCAAGGGAAGAGAGATATACGAGGATCCCGGTGTACGGTGAGAACATAGATGACATAGAGGGAATACTCCATATTAAGGATCTTATCGGAATAGAGCCCCCCACGGAGGAGAAGCCTTTCGACCTTCGAAAGCTCATCAGAGAGCCGCTGATAGTTCACGAGACGCGGAAGATATCGTCGCTCTTTGCCGAGATGAAGACATGCGGCATGCAGATGGCGGTCATCGTTGACGAGTATGGCGGAACGATGGGTATCTGTACGATAGAGGATATGCTGGAAGAGATAGTCGGCAACATCACCGATGAGTTCGATGATGAGGAGCAGAACCTGATCAGGCTGTCGAACGGCGACTATATCGTGGCAGGTGATACGACGCTGTCCGATCTTGAAGATATACTCGACATGGAACTCGATGCGGAGGAATACGATACCATCGCAGGCCTCGTCATCCAGCTTCTCGACAGGGTTCCCGAAGAACGGGAGCATCCGACGGTATCTTATAAGAATATTAATATTAAAGTGTTACGCGTTGAAGACAGATGGATATCCAAGGTCATGATCCATAAGGAACAGCCATCTGCAGCCGAATCTGAGGGCGGGGACAGCGATGAGCAGTAAGTATGACGCGATCCTGTATGACCTGGACGGGACACTTACTGATTCGATCCCTCTGATAATGAGATGCTTTCATCTGGCTTATGA